>DVND01000141.1 GCA_018714645.1 Candidatus Avimonoglobus intestinipullorum | reverse complement strand
TTTTTAATCCTAAAATTTCCCGGAAGCGCCGCCGCCCCCAAAGCCGCCGCCCCCGCCGGAAAAACCGCCTCTGGATGAGCCTCCGCCGAAGCCTCTGCCACCAAAGCCGCCGTAATACCCGCCGAAGCCGCCGCGGTAATTCCGGAAATTACGGCCGCCCGGGCCGCGCCTGCCGCCCCGCATGATAAAAGACAGGGCAATCACGGCACAGACAACAAGCAGCGGGAATATCAATTCGTAAAGGCTGCTTTCATCCGCTTCATTGGGCGTTGGATTTTCCAGCTCCCCGATTACGGATTGGAAAATGGACATCAACCCGGCATCAAAATCATCCTGCCCCAGCGCCCCGGAAGCGGCGCGGATGAACCGGCCCGCCTTTCCGTCGTTGATGACGCCCTCCAGGCCAAGCCCCACCTCAATCCGCACCTCCCGGTCCGAAACGGACAGCAGGATCAGCACGCCGTTATCCAGCTCTTCATCGCCGACGCCCCATTCCCGCGCCATCCCGATGGAATACTCCTCGATGCTGCGCCCTTCCAGGGAATCGATGGTCGTAACCACCACCTGGGTGTTGTCGCTTTCATAATAAGCCTTTGCCGTATTGAAAATTTCGTCTTCCGTATCCGCCGACAGCACATTTGCAAAGTCATTCACAAAAAACCGGTCCGTGGGCGGCGGGTATTCCGCCGCAAAGGCAGTATTTGCAAACAACAGCATGGCCATCCATATAAATAGAACGTTTTTCATTCCGCGTCCCCGCCAAAATCAACCGCCGGAACCTCCTGCGCGCCTTCCTGCGCCTGGAACTGCTCCCGCCTTTCAAAACCAAATATCCCCGCCAAAATATTCGTCGGGAAGGAACGGATGCTTGCGTTATAGGTCTGCACCGCCGCGTTATAATCCATCCGCGCCGTATTGATACGGTTCTCCGTCCCCGCCAGCTCATCCTGCAGCGACAGGAAATTCTCATTTGCCTGCAGTTCCGGATAGCTTTCCGCCACGGCAATCAACCGCCCCAAAGCCTGCGTCAGTTCCCCGTCCGCTTCCGCCACCGCGTCCGGCCCCTGCGCCGCCATCATCCGCTCCCGGGCCTCCGTCACCGCAGTGAACACCTCCGTTTCATGCGCCGCGTACCCCTTTACGGTTTCTACCAGATTGGGGATCAAATCATTCCGGCGCTGCAATTGGGACTCAATATTCGCATAGGCGGTATTGACCTGCTCATCCTTTTTCACAAGGCCGTTATACGCCGTCCCGATCATCACGGCGACGATAACCACCGCAGCTAAAACAATCAAACCGATTTTTGTACCCTTTTTCATCTCCATTGTCCTTTCTTTTTAAATGTACCTTCATACTACCACATTTTTTTCAAAAAGACAACGGTTTTTTCCCGAATATATCTGGCAATTTTAAAGCCGGAAGATACCGCCATGATCCCCATGGCAATGGCAATGGAAGTGGTTACCGCGCTGATGCCGCTGGCGGCAAACCGTTCCACGTCCGAATCGATGGCGTAAATCACGGTGTAATAGAGCTTGCCGCCCGGGAGGATGGGGAAAATGGAGGAAACGAGAAACACCGTTGCAGGGCTTTTCTCCGCCCGCGCCAGGATTTCCGCATAAAGCGTCGCCATGATGCTAACGATGAAAATCAACACCGCCTCTGTGCTGATAAAACGCGCCAACACCTGCGACAGCACCCAGGACAGCAGCCCCCCCAGCCCCGCATATGCCAGTTTCGGCCCATGGATGTTGGAGAGCATTGCAATCCCAAGGGCGCCGATAAACGCTGTGATCAACTGTGTCATCCGCTACATCCCCCATCCGAACCGCACCGCAAACGCAAACCCCACGCTGACTGCCACCGCGGTCAGGGCCGCGTCCATCAGCCGCAGCATCCCCGACATGATATCCCCGCCGATCATATCCCGCGCGGCGTTTGTAAACGCCAAGCCGGGGATGATCAGCATAATATTGCCGATAATAATGCTGTCAAGATGCTCCCCCAGCCCCAGCCGCATCGCACCCTGCGCCAGCAGGCCGCAGATATACGAACTCAAGGCGATGGAAAACAGGCTGTTCACATCCAGCTTTTTGCAGATTTTCAGCAAGGCCATCAGCAACAGCCCCAATACCGCGGAAACTGCCGCATCCCTGGCGCTTCCGCCGAAAAACATGGAAAACGCCGCGGAAATAATCAAATATACAATATTTTTCAGCCAGCCCGGATAAGTTTTGTATTGCAATATCTGATGGAAATAGCGCTCCACCTCCGCCCTGCTGGGCCTGATGTTACAAATGACGCGGCACATGCTGTTCAGCCGGTCCAGCTTGTCCAGATCCGTTTCGTGCCCATGTACGTTCTTTGTTTTTGTGATATAACCGCCCTGCTTGTCCGTCACCGTCACGATGATACAGGTACTGACAACAAACATCTCCACCGAGGCTGCGCCGTATGCCTTTAAAATCCGCGTGACCGCTTCCTCCGCCCGGTAGACCTCCCCGCCGCACAGCAGCATCTGGCTGCCGATTTCCAGCACTGTATCTATAAACCGTTCCTCCGTCAAGCGCACCACTCCTTTTTAACAGCCATAAAATATTCTTCTACATATTGTTTGTTATTCCCATATGATTTATAATTATTTTTGTGCAATTTTTTTACAGGAAAAATACAAAAGATACTACCCAAATGAATACTTTGGTGCTATAATGGGATGCGTATTAAAACTATAAAATAATGTACATGGAGTCACATCAAATGCAGTTTAAAAAGTTTCATCTGAATCTTACGTATACGAGGATCATCGCGCTGAGTTTCCTGGGCATCATCCTTGCCGGATCCTTGCTGCTGACGCTGCCAATCGCATCGAGAAACGGGGAATTTTCACCTTATATCGACGCGTTGTTCACAGCCACCTCCGCCACCTGTGTCACGGGGCTGGTCGTCTATGACACGTTTTCGCACTGGTCCCTGTTCGGCCAGATTGTCATCATCTGCCTCATCCAGATCGGCGGGCTGGGCTTTATGACCCTCGTCACGCTCACAGCCATGCTTTTGGGGAAAAACATCGGCCTGCACGAGCGGCATCTGCTGATGATGTCCACAGGGGGGCTGCAAATCGGCGGGGTGGTCATGCTTTTGCGGCGCGTCGCCCTGGGGACGCTGCTGTTTGAAGGGGCAGGCGCAATATTGCTCGCCATCCGTTTCTGCCCAAAGATGGGCATTGTGGAGGGCATTTACAATGCGGTATTCCATTCCATTTCCGCATTTTGTAACGCGGGGTTCGATATCATGGGGAAATACGGGCAGTTCTCTTCCCTCACAACGATGTACGACGACCCTGTCGTCAACTTTACAATTATGGCGCTGATTGTACTTGGCGGGCTGGGATTCATCGTCTGGAACGATATTCTGACCATGCGCTGGCACGTGCGCAGGTATAAACTCCATTCCAAACTCGTCCTGGTAATTACGGCATTTCTGATTGCGGCAGGGACAATCCTGTTCTTCCTGTTTGAACGAGACGGGACGCTGGCGCATATGACACCTTTTGAAAAGCTCATGGCGTCCATGTTTGGATCGATCTCGCCGCGTACAGCCGGATTCAATACCGTCCCGCTTGATCAGCTCCATGACAGCACCAGCCTGCTGACTATCATCCTGATGTTTATCGGCGGAAGCCCCGGCTCCACCGCCGGCGGTATCAAGACGACGACCTTTGCGGTGCTGCTGGTCGGGACCATCGCTGCCGCCACACAGAGCAAAGGGGTTACTGTGTTCAAGCGTCGGCTTGAAGAAGACGCGCTCCGCAAGGCAAGTGCGATTTTCACCCTTTATGTCATGGCTGTTCTAACCGCAACGCTGGTTATCTGCGCCATGCAGGATTTTAGCCTGAAGGATACTTTATTTGAAACAGTTTCAGCCGTTGGAACCGTAGGTTTGACCGCCGGTATCACACCGGAATTGAATGCCATTTCAAAGATTATAATTATAATGCTAATGTACGGCGGGCGCGTAGGGGCGCTGTCCCTGGCAGTAGGACTGGCGGAAAAACGGGAACGGCCGCCCATCGACCGGCCTGTTGAAAAAATAATAATTGGATAAAAGAAAGGACTGTATCACACATGAAATCAATCCTGGTTATCGGTATGGGGCGCGTTGGACGCCACCTGTCCGCGAAAATGCTGGATTTAAAAAACGACGTCATGATCGTCGACAAGGACGAGGAAATCATTGAAAAACTCTCTGCCTATTTTCCGGACGCAAACATTGGAGACTGCACGAATGAAGATGTGCTGCGGTCTTTAGGTGTCAGCAATTTTGACGTATGCTTTGTGACCATTGGGGAAAATTTTCAATCTTCGCTGGAAATCACCTCCTTGTTGAAAGAGTTGGGTGCAAAACACGTCGTGTCCAAAGCCAGCAGCGACATCCAGGCAAAGTTCCTGCTGCGCAACGGCGCGGACGACGTGTTCTACCCCGAACGGGAGATTGCAGAAAAACTGGCAATCTGTTATAACGAGGAAAACATCTTCAAATACGTGGAACTGACCCACGATTACGGCATCTTTGAAATCCCCATCAAGCCGGACTGGGCCGGGCGGAGCATCAACGATGCAAACGTACGAAAAAAACACCATATCAATATCTTGGCAATCAAACAGGATGAATCCATTACGCCGGCCCCCGGTGCGGACTATATCTTTAAACCCGGCGACCATATCGTCATTGTTGGGAAACCAAACGACGTTTTTAAGCTCAATGCTGCTAAATAAAAACCGCTCTTTACGCAAGACGGCTTTGCCGTCTTGCGTTCTTTTAATTTGTCACATTGCCCTATTTTTGCATAATTATGAATAAAAATTCATGCAAAACACGGTTTTTTCCAGATTTCTATTGCATTTTTATTCATTTGGATGTATAATTTTGAATCATACGGAAAGGATGTGGAAAACTTGTTGTCCGAAATTATGGATTTAGACAAAACCTACTATATGAATACCTTCGGCGCGCGGCTGCCCGTCGCCTTTGAACGCGGCCGCGGCCTGACGCTTATCTCCACAGAGGGGAAAGAATACAAGGACTTTCTCGGCGGTATCGCCGTCAACGCACTGGGGCACAGCCAT
>DVND01000012.1 GCA_018714645.1 Candidatus Avimonoglobus intestinipullorum | reverse complement strand
TGCCGCATGGCAAATACGGCGACAATCACGCAAACGATTACCGCCGCCAGTGCAATGCCGGCAACCGCAGTCTTTTTTTTCATAGATTCAAAATCCTCCTGGGTCCGTCGTTTGCTTCCCCAATCCAATCCATTATACAATAAATTTATTACAAAACTATGACATTTCACAAAAAAGTGCCGCATTTATTGTTCATGGGGCTTGTACGGCAGGTGAATGGAGAAAATGCTCCCCACTTCGCCCTCGCTGGAAACTTCGATCTTCCCGCCGTGCATCGTGACCGCTTCCTTTGCAATGGCAAGGCCCAGCCCCGTGCCGCCGGTGTCCCGGGCGCGGGAATCATCCAACCTGTAGAACCGTTCAAAGATGTGCTCCTTTTCCGCTTCGGGGATGCCCGGCCCGTTGTCCTCCACCCGGACAATCACTTCCCCATCACCTTTTTCCAGGCTCATTTTCACAAACCCGCCCTCCGGCGAATACTTGATTGCGTTATCCGTAATATTATAAACCGCTTCCCAGATTTTATCATAATCCAGCATGATCGGCTCCAGCGTCCCCACGGAGAAATCCGTGTACAGCACAATGCCGCGCGCCTCCGCATTCGGCGTCAGCTTCCTGGAAATCGCATTGAGCATCACCACAAAATCCACAGGCGTCAGGACCGGTTCTTCTTTTTTCGCATCCAGCTTTGTCAGCGTCAGCAACCGCTCCACGATCCGCGTCAGCCGGTCGACCTCCTCGCTCAAATCGCCCAGAAATTCCTGGATCATTGCCGGGTCCGGATCAGGCGTTGAGACAATGCTGTCTGAAATCAGCTTGATTGTTGCCAGCGGCGTTTTCAATTCGTGGGATACGTCCGAAACAAACTTTTTGCGGTTTTCTTCCAGGCTCTCCAGCTCGGAGCACATAAAATTCAGTGTCTGCGCCATCTGGGCCAGCTCATTGTGCCCTTTTACGGGAATCCGCTTTTCGAAATTTCCTTTGGAGATTTCCTTCGCCACCGCTATAACTTCATCCACCGGGGACGTGACGACACAGGACATCCCCAAGCTGAGGATTCCCACTAGCACACTGATCAACGCCGAAAACAAATACAGGTTTATTTTAATATGCCCCACGGTCCTGTCAATATCCGCCACAGACTCAATCAGGTAAACCGCGCCGGCGACCTGATCCCCGTTTTTCACGGGGACTGCCACGCTCATCAAATGCTCTTCGTCTTCCGGCTTACTCAGGGAATGCGCCTGCGCCCCTTCCAGCGCTGTTTGAATGATGTCCCGCATGAACACCTTCCCCAGCAAATCCGCTTCCTTGTTGGTATCGAACAGAACCGTATAAGCCGTGTTGACCACCACGCCGCGGATACCGGTTCCCGCCAGCGTCTGGGCCACCGTTCCCTCAACTTCCCCCATTTTGCCCACATCCATATAGCTGGGCAAGGTTTCCGATATGATATTCGCTTTTGCAAACAGCTTCACCTGCTCGCTCTCATACAGGCTCTCACTCAGCACGCCTAAAATATAAATGCTCATCAAAATCAGGGTGATCATGATGACGGCAAAATATGTGGCCATCATCGTCCACCGCATGGAGGAAAAAAACCGGTTAATCCTTTTTATAGTAATATCCAACACCCCATTTTGTCTTGATGTACTCCGGCTCCGCCGGGTGCTCCTCAATCTTCTCCCGCAGCCGGCGAATGTGTACGTCCACCGTGCGTACGTCGCCCGGATAATCAAACCCCCATGCAATATCCAAAAGATTCTCCCTGGTATAAACCTTTCCGGGATTTTTCACAAACAGCTCCAGCAGGTCAAATTCCTTGCTGGTCAGGTCGATCACCTTGTCCTTGATTGTGACGCGGCGGAAATTATAGTCCAGCGTAATGTCTCCGGAGATGATCAAATCCTTGTTGCTGCCGTTTTTGGGAGCGGGGTTCACCCGCCGCAGGATCGCCTTGATCCTGGAGGTGACCTCCCGGATGTTAAACGGCTTGGTGATATAGTCGTCCGCGCCGTATTCCAAGCCGAGGATTTTATCGATATCCTCGCTCTTGGCGGTCAGCATGATAATCGGCACCTCCGAAAACCCGCGCACCGTCCGGCAGACAGTCAGCCCGTCCATCTTTGGCAGCATCAGATCCAGAAGGATCAGGTCGATGCTTTCATCATGGGCCAGGCGCACCGCCTCTTCCCCGTCAAAAGCCGTCACAACCTGATAGCCCTCCTGCTCCAAATTATATTTAATTCCTTTTACAAGCAATTTTTCGTCGTCCACAACCAGTATTTTCATATTCCTGTCCCTCTCATTTTTTATTCCACGCAAATTGCGTCTTTAATTGCCGCAAACTTCTTTGTGCCGATCCCGGAAACCTTCATCAGGTCCTCCGGCACCTCAAACGGCCCATGCGCCTCACGATAGTCTATGATCCGCTGGGCGATTTTATCACCAACGCCTTCTAATTTGTCCAATTCCGCGGCCGTGGCGGTATTGATGTTGATTTTCCCGTCTGTGCTGCCCTCCGGCGCCTGCGCCCCTTCCGCTTCCGGCGCGGCAGAAGCAGGCGAAGGCGTCACCGCTTCCGTCTGTGTTTCAATCACAAAATTCTGCGGCTCATACTTTTTGACCCAAAAGCCAATCCCCGCAGCTACGGCAATAAACAAGACAGCGCATGCGCCGCTTGCCAGCTTTTTCATTTTCAATTGCGCCACCCCATTACGACAATCAGAAATTATCCCTATTAGTATATCACACATTGCAGTGGTTTTTCCAGTATTTTTACAATTTTTTTGATATTTCTTGCATTATCTTGATTTTTTTTGTATAATAAACGTATTATACTAGAAAAACAGCAGATTTTATATATAGGAATTTTTTTGGAGGTTCATATGAAACGACATTCCCTGTACTCGATTTTTATTACAGCCGCGCTGGTTCTCTCCATTTGCATACCGGCGCTGGCAGCGCCGGACGCTTCATCGTCCCCCAGCCCTTCGCCGTCTGCAAGGAGCAGCGCATCCCCCTCCCCCTCCGCATCAGCGGCGGGCAGCGCCTCCCCTTCGCCGTCGGCCAGGCCCAGCGCCTCGCCGTCTCCATCGGCACGGAGCAGCGCTTCGCCCTCCCCTTCCGCAAATGCGTCAAACTCCCCTGAACCGACAGTGGACCCGGAGGTTTTCCCGGAGGTGCATGCTGAAGCGGCACTGCTGTTGGATATGAACACAGGGAAAGTACTTTATTCGAAAAACGAAAAGGCAAAAATGTATCCTGCCAGCACTACCAAAATCCTGACGGGGATCATTGCCCTGGAAAAGGGGACGCTTTCCGATGTTGTAGTCGCGACGCAGGAAGCCATTGAACCAATTACGCTGGAACATTCACAAATGGGCGTCAGGGTCGGCGAAGAATTGACGCTGGAGCAATTATTATACGGTATGCTGGTCTATTCCGCCAATGATGCGGCAAACGTGATTGCGGTGCACATTGCGGGGAGCCTGGATGCCTTTGCGCAGATGATGAACGATAAAGCAAAAGAACTGGGCGCTGCGGATTCCCATTTCGTCAATGCCCACGGGTTTCACGATGCCGACCATTACACCACTGCCAGTGATTTGGCTGCGATTGCACGGTATGCCATGAAAAATGAAAAATTCCGTGAGATCGTCAGCACCAAAACCTACCGCATTCCTCCTACAAATAAGTATGATGAGGAGCGGGTGCTGTCCAATACAAACCATTTGATCAGCCGTTACCGGGTTACCTCTCTTTATTACGAATATGCAACAGGGATCAAAACAGGCCATACGGACGAATCGGGCGACTGCCTGGTCGCCTCTGCAACCAAGGATGATATCAACCTGCTGTCCGTCCTCTTAAAATGCGAAAATGAAAACACACGGGATAAGGCCTATTCCTTTACGGACACTGTGGCGCTCTTTGAGCATGTGTTTGACAATTATAAATATCATGAAATTGCTTCCGTCGGCGACGTGGTGGCAGATTCAAAGGTATACGAAGCCAAAGACGGCATCCGTGTCACGCTGACGCCGGAGCAAAGCATCGAAACCCTGCTGCCAAATGATACGGACATTGAAACAATCAGCGCCGAAACCACTTTGAACAACCAAATTGCGGCGCCAATCAGAAAGGGCGATGTGCTCGGCTCTATCCAATACACGCTGGACGGCGATGTGCTGGCGACAGCAAATTTAATTGCCGTCAACGATGTGGAGCGGGATGCGGTCATTCATGCGATCCACATTGTTTTAAACATCCTTCTGAATCCATTTGTATTGATCCCGTTAATTGGCATCATCCTGCTGTTGATTTATGTCAACGTCAACCGCAGGAAACGCCGCCGGTCCAGACGGAGCAAACTCTCATATACAAATTCCAGAAGGCGCAGAAGATAACAAAAAAACGGCAATATGCCGTTTTTTTGTATAACCTCCGTATTCCGGCAAATACTAAGGATGAGGTGAATGCAATGGATCATATTTTAAGCGAACTCCCCATGGGGTTGGGGATGGCCCTGGCGCAGAATATGCGTGCGCTGGAATGCTTTGCCGCCATGACGCCGGAAGAACAGCGGGCCGTTATCAACAAGACCCACACCATCCACTCCAAACAGGAAATGCGCGATTATGTCGCCGGAATCGCAGACCAGACTATTTTATAAAAAACAGCCGGAATATCCGGCTGTTTTTTCATATTTACAGAATGCTCCTGCACCGGTAACGGTACGGCGTGGTTCCCGTCAGCCGGCGGAACGCGCGGATAAAAGTATTCACATCTCCATACCCCACCTGCCGTGCAGTCTCCTCTACAGATAACGGCGTTGTTATCAGCAGGTTTTTGGACTGGTTGATCCGGCAGCGGGTTAAAAATTCATGAGGGGTTTCCCCTATCTCCTTTTTGAAAACGCGGATAAAATGATAGAGGCTGAAGTGGGCTTTTTCCGCCAGCTCCGCCAGCCGCACCGGCTCCGCGTAGTGCTTCATCAAATAGGACGCAACCCCGCCCATACCGGAATCCAACGCCTCGCTTTTTTCATTCAGAGCGGCCGCAGTAACTTACGTCAGTAATTGTACCACCAGGCCGCAAAGCCGTAATTCATAAGTCATGGTATAGTCCACCGGCAGCGCCAGCAGCCGCTCAAATAACGGCTTGAGGTGCCCTGCTAAATATGGGACAAAAAACCTCTGCCGGAACGCGGTGTCATAATAAACCGCCGCAGGGGCGCCATCAAAATGTATCCAGAAAAACTCCCAATGCGTCCCCGCCGTGCCGTAATATTGGTAATTCCGGCAATCGATCAACGCCGCATGCCCCGGTTCCAGCAAAAATTCCCCACCTTCATACACCAGCCGCCCCATGCCGCCCACCGTGTACATAAGCAGGTAAGACTCCATTCCTTCCCGTTCTGTGAAATAAGACGCATTTGCATCGAAATGCGAAAAACCATCAACGAAAAACGGCAAATTATGCGCAAATTCAGATGATGTATACGCCGTATTGACAAATTGCTTTACATTCAAATTTCCACAGTCCTGCATGATATCACCGCAATTTTTGTATATTTTATAGCAACTTATACCAATGCGCCCCATTCGGACATATGGTATAATGAAACAAATTATGGATTTAGCATAGCATACATTCCGAAAAAAATCAAGAGATTGGAGCGGGAATTATGACAAATCGGGAGCGTGCATTGGCAGTATTGCGGTACCAGGACTATGACCGGATGCCGTTGGTGCATTTTGGGTTTTGGGAAGAGACCATCGAAAAATGGCGCAGAGAAGGGCACATTGACGATGAAACCGCAAAAAACGTCTATGACGGAAGCGAAAACGAGACAAAAATCGCGGGGATGCTGGGCTTTGATTTCAATTGGAGCCACACTATGGGAACCAATGTGGATTTGCTGCCCGCTTTTGAACCGGAATTGATTGAAACGCGGCCGGATGGCATCCAATTGGTCCGCAATGCGTATGGCGTTATTGAATTGCATAAGCCCGGCGTCGTATCCATCCCGGCAGAGGTGGACCATACGTTGGTTGACCGGAAGTCCTGGGAGCAGGAATTTTTGCCGCGGCTGCAATTTTCCAAAGAACGTATCGATTTTGACGCCTTTTTGGCTGTGGGCGATCCTGCCGAGCGGGAAAATCCGCTGGGCTTCCATGTGGGCAGTTTATTTGGCAAAATCCGCGACTGGATGGGCGTGGAAAACGCCAGCTATCTCTACGCGGACGACGAACCGCTGTATGATGAAATTATCAACACCCTGGGGAACCTGGTTTACGACTGTGTAAAAGCCGCGCTGGACACCGGCGCAAAATTCGATTATGCGCACTATTGGGAGGACATCTGCTTTAAAAATGGGCCGCTGGTCATCCCGCAGGTATTCCGTGAAAAAGTTGGGCCGCATTATAAGCGCATCAACGCTCTGCTGCACCAGTACGGCCTTGACATCATCTCGCTGGATTGCGACGGCCTGATCGACTCCCTCCTCCCCATCTGGCTGGAAAACGGCGTCAACACCATGTTCCCCATCGAGGTGGGAACCTGGAACGCCAGCATCCGCCCCTGGCGGGAACAGTACGGCCGGGAACTGCGCGGCGTCGGCGGCATGAATAAAACCGTTTTTGCGTATGATTACGCAGCAATCGACGCAGAAGTGGACCGGCTGGTCTCTCTGGTGGAATTGGGCGGGTACATCCCCTGCCCCGACCACCGCATTGCGCCGGACGCAAAATGGGAAAATGTGCAATATTACTGCGAACAAATGCGTAAAAAATTGGGATAAAAAAACAGAGGCAATAGCCTCTGTTTTTTTATCTCTGGCTTTCGCATTTCATGGTGATCATCACCTTGAACAAATCGCCGTCTGTGCGCACCCGCAGCGTGCCGCCCATCACCTCCACATAGCTCTTGGCGATGGCCAGCCCCAGGCCGCTGCCCTCCATGGTACGGGAAGCGTCCCCGCGGACAAACCGTTCCGTGATTTCATCATCTGCAAATTCCATCTTGTAGTTCGCAATGTTCTTCAGTTCCACCACGGCGTTGCCGTCCTCTTCAGCCAGCCGCACATAGACGCGGGTGTGGGGCAGCGTATATTTCAAGCAATTGCAGACCAGGTTTTCAAACACCCGCGACAGCTTTTTCCCGTCCGCCGTCACAAACAGCTCCCCTTCCGGGAACGCCGTCACAAATTCCAGGCCGGATTCGCGGATATTGGAGTCATATTCGCCCAGCGTCTGGCGCATCAGCAGGCACAGGTCGATCTTCTCCCGCACAATCGTTTCCGTCCCGCTTTGCACCTTCGATATATCGAACAAATCCGCGGTCAGGTTCTTTAATTTTTCCCCTTTTTGCCTGATAATCGCCGCGTAATCGTTGGCTTCCTCCGGTTTCAGATCCTCCTTGCAGAGCAAATCCGCATAGTTGATGATGGAGGTCAGCGGGGTTTTCAAATCATGGGATACATTGGTGATTAATTCCGATTTCATCCGCTCGGATTTGATCTCATTCTCCAGCGACTGCCCCAGCCCCTCGCCGATGGTATTGACATCTTCCGCCATGGACAACAGCACGCCCGGCGGGCAGTTTTCAATTTTGTAGTTCAAATCGCCGTTTTTGATTTTAGCGATCCCTTCCCGCAGCTCTTCAAAGCCCTTGAGCCGCCTGGAAATAAACACCATCGCGCCGCCCGCCAGCAGGAGGATCAGCAAAAACGGGAAAAACCAGTCCGTGTCAATGCACAGTGTGAACAGCATTGTCAGGAAAAACAGCGCGGCGGAATACGCCAAAAACAGCAGCAGCACATTTCGGTTCCGATAGTCCTTGGAAAAATCGGAAATAACGCCGTTTTTTGCGGCTCTCAGGGCATGGCCGATCCTGCGCAGCGCCCGTTTCAGCCAAGCGAAAAACCGCTTTACAAGGCCCCATGCCCACCGGATGATTTTCACTGCCAGTTTCCACAAAAATTTCGTTACTTGCACAATGCAGGAGCGCTGCAAAAACGTCCTGTTTTTCATATTGCGCACCAATGACAGGCTCAACGCCAGCAGCACGCCCGTTTCCGCGGCGGCAATTAATGCCAGCAAGTTTAAAATCACCGCAGTCTCTCCAAATTCTTGGAGCACAACCGGTTCCAGCAAGGTGAGCCCCAGCGCCGCCGCGCCAACAGCGGGCAGGATCAACAGCGCCAGATTAAACTCCACGTACATGCGGTCGATCAGCACCAGATGCACCGCTTCGTCCTCCGGACGTTTCCCCGCCACAAACAGCAGATAGATGAATGCCGCCAGCGCGCTGACAAACAGGACAATACTCATATTGATGTGATGGTTCATCTTTTCCCGTGCCGCTTCCCAGTGCGCCGCCTGCTGCGCCGCCACGTCGTCCTTGATTTTCAGGTAAATTTGAAAGTCCTCATTTGGGCCATAACGGTTTAGTGAGCCATAATTGCGTTCCGCCATGCTGCCGCTTGATTCAATGTGCAACGGCCAGTCAAAAATCAGATAAGCCTGCGACGTCTTATAATAAACAGGGTCGCTGACGTTGGTGTTGGTGAGCACCTTGTCGCCGTACACTGCGTAATATTCAATCGCGTCCTCTGTCAGTTCCTGATCCAGCACTGCCAACTCCCCCGCATCGTCAGCACCCCGATAAACGGTGCTCCACACGCGGGAGACAATGCTATAAAACGTGTCCCGCACATAATAGCTATCCTCATAGCGCCCCTCAAACAGGTACAGCGGCTGCTCCCCTGTAAACGCGTCCGCCAGCAAATATGTGATCCCGCCTGCTGAAGCCATGCACAGCAATACCGCCAGCAGCTTCAGCGGGAGCGCACGTATTAATTTTTTCATCATAATCCCCTCACTGTTTCTGAATTTTGTACCCAATCCCCCAAACGACCTTTAAATATTTGGGGTCTTTAGGGTTAATTTCTATTTTTTCCCGGATATGGCGCACATGGACAGCAATGGTGTTATCGCTGACGACGGCGTCCTCATTCCAGACCCGTGCGTAAATTTCATCCGCCGAAAAAACCTTGTTCGGATTTTTGCACAACAGTTCCAGAATCCTGAATTCAATCGGCGTGAGCCGCACTTCCGCCCCGTCCACCGTGACGGATTTCAAATCCAAATCCAGTACGAGCCCGCCGATTTCAATCTGCGCCGGCGTTTTGTGCATGGAACCCAGCTGCGTATAGCGCCGCAGCTGGGATTTCACCCGCGCCACCAGCTCCGATGGGTTGAACGGTTTGGTGATATAGTCATCCGCACCGGCGGTGAGACCGAAAATTTTATCGCTGTCCTCGGATTTTGCGGAAATCAGGATGATGGGAATGTTTTTTGATTCCCGCACCTTTAAAAGCGTTTTCATCCCGTCCATCTCCGGCATCATGATGTCTAGGAGCAAGAGATGGACCTGTTCCTCCATCAGGATGTCCAATGCCTCCAGCCCGTTATATGCTTTCAGCACCTGATAGCCGTCCGCCTGCAGGAAAATTGCAATGCTGTCCACAATCTCCTTGTCGTCATCCACCACCAATATCCGGTACTCCTCCATAACGTCCCCTCCTTCGGATCCTATTGTATCAAACAGTTCTTATAAAATAGTGAAGAGATTTCTTAAGATTTTCTTAAATCCTTATAACACAAAGAAAGGCACACAGGGCTGTGTGCCTTTTTCTTATAAATGCCGCAAAAGCGCAATCAGGATTCCCAAAACAGCGCCGGCAAACACCTCCACAGGTGTGTGCCCCAAAAGCTCCTTGAGCTTTTTTTCGGTGTTTTTGAAATCCTCCTTGCCCCATTCCTCCACAATTTTGTTGAGGATGCGCGCCTGCTGCCCCGCCGCGCGGCGCACGCCGGCAGCGTCGTACATCACCACCAGCGCCAGAACCACCGAGATGGCAAACGCCGTGCTGCTAAAGCCGCTCACCAGCCCGACGCCCATGGCCAGGCTGACCACAAAGGACGAATGGGAGCTGGGCATGCCGCCCGCGCCGATAAACCGGCTGAAATCAATTTTTTTGTCCTTGATTAACACAAAAATCACTTTCAGCACCTGTGCGAGAAACCATGCGATGACTGCCGTCACCAGCACCGAATCCCTGCAAAAACTCAAAAAGCTGTTCATTTCTTTCGTATTTCCTTCCTCTCAGGCGCTGCGGCCGATTAGGTCATGCGCCAAATCCACCAGCACCTGCGCCCGGCCCGTAAACACCGCCAGCGCGTCCACCGCCTTTTTGGTGTATTCCGAAACCAGCTCGCCCGCACGTTCGACGCCATAGATGGATACAAACGTCGTCTTGTGGTTTTCTGCGTCGCTGCCGATGGGTTTTCCCAATTCCTCAAAGCTGCCCGTCACATCCAGGATATCGTCCTGGATTTGAAACGCCATCCCCAAATGATAGCAATAGGCGTCTATCGCCTGCAATTCTTTCTCTTCAGCGCCTGCCAAAACAGCGCCAACAGTCCCCGCGGCGCGGATCAGTGCGCTGGTTTTCAGCCCGTGCAAATATTCCAGCGTCTCCACGTCCATGCCGGCCCCTTCATGCTCCAGGTCCACAACCTGCCCGCCGATCATGCCTTCCGTCCCCGCCAGGTTGGCGAGAATGGAGATCGCCCGGATTCTCCGCTCCGGCGGGAGCCCCATCTCATCCCATACCGCTATTATTTCAAAAGCCTTGGTCAATAATGCATCCCCCGCCAAAATCGCAATCCCCTCGCCGAACACCTTGTGATTGGTGCGTTTCCCGCGGCGCAGGTCATCGTCGTCCATCGCCGGCAGGTCGTCATGGATCAGCGAATATGTATGGATCATCTCAACAGCGCACGCAAACGGGAGCGCCTGTTCCTGGTCCCCGCCGCAGATTTCATTCGCCATCAGCAGGATCGCCGGGCGCAGGCGCTTCCCGCCCGCCAGCAGGCTGTAGCGCATCGCCTCATAGATTTTGGCCTGGGGGTTTTGCTCATGCTCCATGTAGGCGCCAAGCGCCTGGTTTACCAGCTCTGCCTTACTGTTTAACAGTTCACGAAATTCCATTTCATTCTTCCTCATCTAAAAAATTTTTTTGTTCCATCTCGCCCGTCTCATTTTTCAGCAGGACGGACACCTTCTTTTCCGCATCGTCCAGCATTTTCTGGCAGCTTTTTGACAGCTTGATCCCGTTTTCAAACAGCCGCAGCGATTCATTTAAGTCCAGATCGCCCTTTTCCAGTTTCTGCACGGTTTCCTCCAGTTCTTTGATTGTATCCTCAAATGTTTTCGGCATGTCGTTCCCTCTTTCTCACCTATTTTACCATACAGCCCTTTTTCCCATCGGCAAGGATCAGTTCAAACTCTTTGCCGCTTTTCAGCTTTTTCACAGATTTGATCACTGTCCCGTCCTGTTCTGTCGGGATTGCATATCCGCGCGCCATGACCTTCAGGGGGCTCATGGCGTCCAGCTTGGCGCAGGCCGTTCCCAGCCGTTCCTGCTCCTGCATCCGTTTGATTTTGATAGCTTTATCCAATTGCTTGAGCAAATTGTCCAACCGCAGACGCTCGTCCCCGATTTTTTCTTGGGGGCTGCGCAGCTTTTGCCGCTCTGCCAGCAGGCGTTTTTGCTTCAAATCCTTGATTACCGCGTTTTTCAGCCGCCCTTCCAGCATACTGATCCGGCTGATCAATTCCAATTGCGACGGCACGGCAATCTCCGCCGCTGCCGACGGCGTCGGCGCACGCAAATCCGCCACAAAGTCGGCAATCGTAAAATCGGTTTCATGCCCCACTGCAGAGATCACCGGAATTTCTGAGGCAAAAATCGCCCGCGCCACACACTCCTCATTGAACGCCCACAAATCCTCAATGGAGCCGCCGCCGCGCCCGACAATCAACGTATCGCACAGCTTATGTTCGTTGAAATACCGGATCCCCTCGCAGATGTTTGGCGCGGCATCCGCCCCCTGCACCAGGGATGGGTAAATGATGATTTCCGCCTTGGGGTACCGCCGGGTGATGACGTTGATGATATCCCGCACCGCCGCGCCGGTGGTGGCCGTGATAACGCCCACCCGTTCCGGGAACTGCGGGATGGGCTTTTTCAATTTGGGGTCAAAAAGCCCTTCCGCCTCCAGACGTTTTTTCATCTGCTCGTAGGCGATATATAATTCCCCCACGCCGTCCGGGGTCATCTCGTTGATGTAGAGCTGGTATGCGCCGCCGGCCTCATACACCGATATCCGCCCCCGGGCCAGCACCTTCATGCCGTCCTCAGGCATAAACGCCAGGTGCGCCGCCGCAGACTTGAACATCACCGCCTTCAGCACGCTCTTTTCATCCTTCAGCGTAATGTACATATGGCCCGAATAATGCAACTTGAAATTCGAGATTTCGCCTTTGATCCAAATGTCATTCAGGATGATGTTATGATCTAAAATTTTTTTGATATACCCGTTTATCTGCGAAACGGTCGCGATTTTCGGTTCCATGGTTCCCTCCTCGCCTGCGGTGCAAAATAACGCCGGCAATGCCGCCGGCGTTTCATATCCTATTCGCCCGATATATTTGCGTTTCTGCAAAATCCGCCCAGCACGCCGTTCACAAATGCGGAATTATCCGGGTCGTCGAATTGCTTGTCAATCTCCACTGCCTCATTGATTGCCACCTTCGGCGGCACGTCCTCCACGTATTTTATTTCAAAAACCGCCACCTTCAGCGCCGCCAGCGCCACTCTGGAAATCCGCTCCAGCCGCCGCGCAGAAGTGATCCCCGCGCGGATGTCCGCCTCCAGCTCCTCGTTTTTCTCCTGCACGCCGCAGACGACTTTACGGATATACGCAATATTGTCTATTGATTTCGGGCGGTGCAAAAGCATCTGCTGGATCAGGAATTCCACATCATCCCCATTGCACTCCAGCTGGAACACCAATTTGAACGCCTCAATGCGCGCCTCGCTTCTTGTCTGCTTTCTTCTCATATCCGGTACCTCTTTAAAAATTCCTCTATTTTGTTATTATACATGATTTCCAAATAAAAGGCAAGGTTTTTTCGGATAATAAAAGCGGGG
This sequence comes from Candidatus Avimonoglobus intestinipullorum, assembly GCA_018714645.1. GTDB lineage: Bacteria > Bacillota > Clostridia > UBA1381 > UBA1381 > Avimonoglobus > Avimonoglobus intestinipullorum. The sequence goes on along the minus strand of DVND01000012.1, from coordinate 5,484 downwards.
CAGCCTCAATAAATAAAGCCGCCCCGCAGTGTGGACTTTTATAACCCTGCTTCCTCTTCCTCGGGAAGCTCTTCAATTTCCGCCTCTTCCACAACGATTTCATCTTCCGCCGCTTCAAGCTGCTCTTTTTGCTTCTCCTTTTCAAAGCTGACGCCCTCGATATGGATGTTCACTTTTACTACATCCAGCCCCGTCATGGTCTCCACGCTGTTTTTCACATTTTCCTGGATCTCCCATGCCAGCTCCGGAATGCGCACGCCGTAATCCACAACGATGTACAGGTCAATCGTCGTTTCCTTATCGTTCATCTCAACCTTCACGCCGCGGGACGCGCCTTTTTTCGTGCCCAAAATCTCCGCAATGCCGCCGGCAAAGGAATTGCACATGCTGGCGACGCCCTCGATTTCATTGGTGGCGATGCCCGCAATGGTAGCGACTACGTCCACCGCAATTTTCACATTGCCGACCTGTTCCTCCGTCTCCTCCGGCACTTCCACAACTTCTTCTATGACATCCTGCTTGTTCATTTCATCCATTGTATATTCCTCCTTTTGTACGCATCTGTTTCTTTTTATTATATCAAATCCCAAATAAAACTTCAACTATTATTATGTACTTTTCTCAGAATTTTATTGTACCTGGACAATTTTTATATTTTTCCCGCTGATCCCCAGCTGTTCCGTGGCAATATCCTTGATTTTTGCAACGTCCTCCTCCGAGAACCCGTCCTTGCGGACGATAATATTTACCTCTTCGCCGTCGATGTAAACAGAAATGTCGGGATAACCCTTCGCTTTTGCGATGTTTTCAATGGCTGCTTCTTTTTCCACGTTTTTCGCCGTGCTTAAAATCTGTTCCTGCGCTTTTTCGCGCGTTTCCCGGTCAAAGCTTTCGTTTGCCGCCGTCTGGTTCAGGATTTCAAGCGCTTTGGAACGGGCGCTCTCCTTTTCCAGCTTCGCTTCCACAAAATAATCCCCGCTGTTTGCCGCGGTTTCCTGGGTCTCTGTGTTTTCCTCCTGATTTTCACCTTCTGCCGCCTGGTTCTCCGCGGCAGTGTTTTCTGCAGTTGCTCCATCCTCCACGTCTTCCTGGTTGGAATTGACATACTGCGCTTCTCCAAGCTTTTTGCCCGTTTCTATATAGCTGTCGCCGTCCGTTACGCGGATGGTGTCCTGGTAAGACCAGTTCAGATAACCCGCCACGCCAATCAGCACCACCAATGCCGCCGCAATGATTTCTTTTCTTTTCAATACCATCATACAATGATTCCTCCTACTGATTTTTTTCTAAAACGCATACTTTATGCACCGCCACATCCAGTGCGGTCACCACCGCGTCCTGGATGGATTTTTTCACCTTGACGTCCCCCGCCCCTTCCGCTACCACAACAACTCCTTTCACCTCTGGATACAGCTTTCTTACCACAACGGGCGCGCCATCCGACATGACGGCTTTCGTGTCAATGCTCTCCTCGTCCAAAACCGTCCCGTCGGCTTCCTTCTGGTTGGAGCTTTTCTTTGTCTCAAAGGCCAAATCATTCTCCACGCCCGAATAATAGGTCACCATGACGCTGACCGCGCCGACGCCCTTGATCTTCGATATGGTCTCCTCCAGGATCTGGGCTTCGGAAAAGGATTCCCCGGCAGGCTCTTCCACCTTTTCGGCAGATTGATTCCCGCCCGCAAAGAGCATGAACACCACGCCCACTAATAATACTATGTATATATACTTGTTCCCCAAGATATGCATGCTTTTTAAGAACTTTTCGGCTTTTTCATTCATTGATAACCACCTCGCCGGCGCCGTAAATCTCCTTCAGGAACGCCTCGGCCTCCGCCGGGACATCCGCGCCGTCCACATAAATTTTCTCCACCTGCGTAATCTGGTTTTGCGCATTCACCTGCACCCGCACCCGTACCTCCGCGTCTACGTTGAATTCCGCCGCGATCCGTTCCTTCGCATCCTGGGCTACCCGCTGTTCCAGTTCCCGCGCAATCTGGCCGCCCAAGTCCACCGTCCCCTGTTCCACCACCGTCTCATCCAGCTTGAAATCCTCGAAAAAATCCACCTGCTTGAACCTTGCCAGCGGGGCAATGATGGTCGTAATAATGATCAATCCGGTGATAATGCGCACGTATTTGCGCCAGGAGGCGGGCAGGAGCAAATCGGAGAACGCCGCCAGCAGCGCCGCGCCCACAATCGTCATAATGTATGCTTTCATAATCCCCCTCCTTTCCTATACGCCGGTGGCGCCCACGATGATGCCGATACAGATAATAAACAGCATCGCAACCGTCACCGTCATGGCAAATATCGTCACAACGGAGGAGGTTATATCGGAAATCATATCCGTCATGCGCTTGTCCGTCAGCGGCTCAATGGCCGCCGCTGCCAGCCGCAGCATGAGGATCATCACGCCGATTTTCAGGATGGGTATCAGCGTGATGGAGCAAATTGTAACCATCCCCGCCACGCCCGCCGCGTTTTTCAGCAGCTGCGTCCCACTGAGCACCGTCTCCACCGTGTCGGACAGCAGCCCGCCCACTACGGGGACAAGGCTCCCCACGGCAAATTTGACCGCTTTCATTTTCACGCCGTCCAAAACGGGCGCGCTGAAGCCATATATCGCCGTAATGCTGGTGAAAATCGTCAGAACGGCCGTCAATATCCATTTTGCCAGGGAACGGATCAGTGTATTAAATTTTGTAATTTGTACCTTGTCGCTGATATTGTTGACAATCCCCAGCACCGCTCCCAGATATACCAGCGGGACGATACAGTTGTCCACCACCACCGTAATGACATAAACCGCCGCCGACAGCACCGGGTTGAAAACGGAAGCAGAAACCACAGACCCGCTGGAAACCAGCAACAGGGCAAACAACGGGGAGAGCTTTGTAATAAAATCCGACAGGGTGTGGATCACCTCTACGCCATATCCCAGCGTCAACGAAAACACCCGCACCACCGCCGCCGTCATCAGCGTGAAACAGGCGAAAAATGCGGTTTCGCTGACGCCGCTGTCCCCCAGGGAGGACTGCATCACATTCAACACCCCCGACACCGCCGCAATCACAATCATGCTGACCAGCACGTCGCGGTTTTGGGTGATCTCATAAAACAACCGCTTTAGCCCCCTTTGGATCAATTCAACGGGATTCAGCGTAAATTCGCCCGACACAATCTCCTCCGCCGTGGAGTTGAACAAGTCCTCCCCCTCCAGAGACGGCGCCTCCTCCGCAAAAACGGGCGTACAGACGGTAAATAGTAACAATATCATAAATAATAGCTTTTTCATTTGCTGGAAACTCCTGTCCTAAAAATCGGCAAGCGTTTTGATGACAATATCCAAAAAACCGGAAATAATCGGGAGCGCCAGAAGCATGATGCACAGCTTCCCCGCAAATTCCACCTTGAGCGCGATTGCGCCTTCGCCGCAGTCCTTGAGCAGCTCCCCCGCAAACTGGGAAATGTATGCGATTCCGATAATTTTCACAACCAGTTTGAAATAACGGGCGTCGATGCCGCTTTTTTCCACGATTTCCTCAAAAGCGGAAAACAGCGCCGCGATGCTGTCCACCGTCATAAAAATAACCAGGATCCCCGTGGCGATGCCCACAATTGCCGCCAGTTCCGGCCTGTAGGATTTCAACGTGATGGATAACAGCGCCCCGACAAGCGCCACCGCAATAATCTGAAAGATATCCATGCTTATCCCCTCGTACCCTGCGCCCGGCTATAGCTGAAAAATACTCTTTATCGTCGAAAACAAGTCGCCGATCTGCTGGGTCAGGATAAACAACACCACAACCAGCCCCGCAATTGTTGTCAGGAGCGCCTGTTCTTCCCGCCCCGACCGCACCAGCAGCTGATTCAGCACCGCCACCACAATCCCCACGCCGGCGATTTGAAATATTAAATCCACATTCATGGCTTCTCTCCTCATAACATCGTTGCAAGGCGGGGATATGCCCGCCGCTTTTGTATGGATCCGCCGCCTAATGAAAAACCGGGGCAAGGCCGTGCAGTCATACCAGTAAAATCACAACCAAAAGTCCCGCCATAATCCCGCAGGACCGGTACAGCCGCGCCGACCGGTCATACTCCTCCCGCGCCTTGATCAGGGCTGTATCCAGCAGCGCCGCCACCCGGCGCAGATTTTTCACCTGGTTTTCCCGGTCCGTCATGCCCAGTTCAGCAGACAGCGTTTTGAGCATCCGCACGTCCTCGTCCGCCAGACACAGCTTCTTTCTGTATTTATCCACCGCATCCCGCCACGCTTTGCCGACGCCGTCCTCCTCCAGCCGCGCCGCGGCCTCCCGGAACAAAAACGCCGGCCCAACCGTGTCTGCCAGCCGCAGGAACGCCCGCTTCATATGGTTTGCAGAAAAAATAATCTCGCTTTCCAGTACGGACAGCGCCGTTTTAATGCGTAAAAGCGAATTGACCCGCTCGGACAGCGCCCGTGCCTTGGAACAGCCGAACACCGTTGTCGCCGCGATAATCAGCCCGCCGCCTATGATCTTATAAAGCACAGTATACCTCCTCCACCGTCCCGACGCCATTGCGCCTGCTCAATGTGATGAAACAGTCAAAATAAGAGGCAAGCTTCTGCATATCGGGACGCTTTAAAAGCTCTTCCCGATTGCGGCAGTGCACCGTGGATATGACGCTGACGCCCGAGTGGATGATTTTCGCCACCGCCGCAATGTCCCGCACATCGCCCAATTCATCCGTCACAACCACCTCCGGCGACATGCTGCGGAGCATCAGCAGCATCCCCTCGCTTTTCAAGGCCCCTTCCAGCACGTCGCAGGACATGCCTAAATCGTAGCCCTGGTACCCATTGGACATGGCCGCAAGCTCGCTCCGTTCATCCACCAGGCTGACCTTCCGCCCCCGGTTGGAAATATTGCGCACAATATCCCTGAGAAGCGTCGTTTTTCCGCACTGCGGCGGGGAGATAATCAATGTATTCAGCACCTCCCCGCCGCGCATAATCCCGTCCATCAACTTGTCCGAAATTCCGACGCATTCCCGCGATATTCTATAATTCAATCCCGAAATATCCTTGATGGTCCCAATCCCCTGTTCCGTTTCCACCGCAGTGCCGCAAATCCCCACGCGGTGCCCACCGCTGATGGTAATATACCCTTTGCGCAGTTCATGCTCCACCGCATAGATTGAGGATCCGCTGATCAATTCCAGCCCTTCCTGGATGTCCTGCTTCACAGCAGTCAGCGCATTTTCCGCTGTGGTTTGCAGATGCCCTTTGGGGGACAGGAAAAACTGTCCTTCCGTGTAGTAAAGCATCACGGGCAATCCCTGCCGCAGGCGGATTTCCTCCAACCCATCCATTTCAATGAAATACAGCGCACGCCGGAATTTTTTCGGAATATACCTGAATAACTGGTTATTGTTATAGGCTTGTTCATTATTGACGATTAACATTTGTAACACCTCTTTTTGTTCCATTCTATTAAC
>DVND01000140.1 GCA_018714645.1 Candidatus Avimonoglobus intestinipullorum | reverse complement strand
TATATACAGTTTCTCCATGGATTGGAACGGCGGTGAAGAAATTGATTTATTTGTGCTGGCGTCGAACGCCAAGCCGGCGCCGCTGTACGATGCGGCGGTTATCGCAGGATAAGGGGGAGAGCGCTATGCGGTATAAATGGTTGATTTTACCGGCAATGCTTTTGGCAGCCGGTATGCAGGCTCAAGCTGTGGAAAATGTATCGGTTACTTTAGACATTGAAAATTCTGCGGCGTTGGTTTCCGGCCTTGCACAGCCGGGTGAAAATGTATGTATTGATATATACCGGCCGGGGAAAGCGTCGGCGGACTTGGAACAGGAAGAGGCCGGTGCGGTGCTGGCTTTTCGGAAGCCGGTCCAGGCTGGTGCGGACGGGGTTTTTTCCCAGACGGTGATACTCCCGGAGGGGGCTGGGGCCTACCCCTTGCAAATTATGGCGGCAGGAGATGAAGAGCCTTATGTGGATGTGCTTTACTATACTACAAAGGTAGATTTTGCCCAAGCTGTAGAGCGGATGAATCAAGCGACGGCAGAAAATATCGGCCAGTTGATTTCCGAAAATAAAACGGCATTGGGCTGGAACAACCCATTGTATCATACAGTCTCTCCGGCAGGGGTGGCAAAACGCGTGATGGAGGGCTTGGAAACGGAGAAGCTGAATGCCGGCGATCCGGCGGCGGTTGGCCTGTTTTTTGACCGGATTGTAGCCTTGCAGGCCATGGAGGAAGAAAAAGCCATCCCGGCAGAGGATGTAATTGCGTATTTTAATTTGGCGGAGCGCTTTTGCAATGCATGGCAGGAAAAGCTGAGCCAGACGGATAGAGATGCTGTGCTGGCCGGGTTGATCGCCGGTGATTATCCGGATGACAAGGCCCTGGGCAGACGGTATGAAGAATTAACATTTTTAAAATGTGTGGAAAAACTCAACGGTTATGAAAATATAGAACAGCTTGTTGCTACGTATACTGCACAATATGATATCGGTGTGAATATGGCGGCATATCAGAGGCTGGACAGCCAGCAGAAAAAGAATGTGAATAATGCTGTATTAGGAAAGGTATATGCGTCTTATACCGCGTTTGCGGAAGCATATAATCAGCAGATTCAGAATGCGGCCGGAAGCAAGGGACAGGGCAATAATAGTTCCGGCGGCGGTGGCGGCGGTTCGCAAATAGATATCACCACTGTGTTGCCGGTGGAAATACCTGAAGCAGAGCCTGCCGGAGATCATGGTGCAGTATTTACGGATCTTGCGGACTATGCTTGGGCAAAAACCGCGATTGAAGCGCTGTATCAACAGGGTGTAATTGACGGCATGGGTGACGGCCGTTTTGCGCCGGAGGCTTATGTGACGCGGGAGCAGTTTGTGAAAATGGTCGTCTGTGCCTATGGTTTACTGGATATCCACGCGCATGCGGATTTTGCCGATGTTCCGGCGGGGGATTGGAGCTATGCTTATATTGCCAGTGCGGTGCAGGCTGGAATCGTTGCAGGTGTTGACGGGGAACATTTTGGCTATGGAATGCAGATTACCCGGGAGGATGCGGCGGTGATTATCAGCCGTGTGCAGAACAATAGGGAAGCTGCCGCGGAACCTGCCGTTTTTGCCGATGACAGTGAAATTGCCGCTTATGCCCGGCAGGCGGTCTATGGTTTGGCGGAAGCTGGCATAATTACAGGAGTGGGAAATAATCAGTTTGCGCCTAAGGCCAAGTGCAGACGGTGTGAAGCGGCGCAGATTATTTACCAAAGCCTGCAGGCGTAAAGTTCAAAGGTGAAAGGGATGATTATATTCATGAGGAGAATAATTGGAGTTATACTGACCGTCGTCATGCTGCTTACGACAGGCGCCCCCGTCTGGGGAGCGGAGTATTACGATACGGAAAATACCGCCTATGCCCAGGCGGCGGATTTTTTGAGCGCTTTAGGGATTATGGAGGGGCGTGACGACGGTTCTTTTGCTCCGGAAGAGCCTGTAACCCGGGCGGAGGTGTGCGATGTTATTATGAAAATAATGCGAAAATCTCCTCAAGGGATACAGAGTATCGCCTTTGACGATGTTTCAAAAAATTATTGGGCTTATGATGCTATCGCCTATCTCTCATCTGTGGGGATTATTTCTGGGGACGGCAATAAGTTTTACCCGGAAAGGAATATGACATATTATGAATTGTTTACGGCGCTTGTCCGCTTTTTGGGATATTCCGCCTATGCCGAAGCAGCGGGCGGATACCCCAATGGCTACATGGATGTGGCGAAGCGGGCGCAGCTGATGAAAAATATGGACGGCGTGAATTATGATGAAGCTGTCAACCGTGGGAATTTAGCTGTTATTTGTGCCAATACTATGGAAGCCCCGGTCAGCGAACTGAAAGGACAGGAAAACGACGGAGTCGTTTTTGCTTCTGGCCGGACTGTCATGGAGCTTTACTGGGACATGGGAAAAATTTCCGGGATCATTAACGGCGTATACGGAACATGTGAAGGAGGCGTCATTCTGCCGGAAAATCAGGTGTTGATTGACGGCCAGCCGTACTGGGTACAGGCCGGCGCATGGGAGGAAAAGCTGGGTTGGGCTGTGGAAGCCTATTATCAGGAGGCAGAGGACGGTCAACGGACAATCCTTTACGGGGATTTTGAAAGGGAAAACACAGTATATACAATAGATGCAGAGGATTTCATCGAGGCTGCGGATTACCGGGTGACCTATGCCGATGGCCGGCGGGATAAAACACTGCGGCTTTCTCGGAGTATTGACATTGTAAAAAACGGCGTATTTTTACCGGCATGGGATGATTTTGACATTTTCCAGATTGTCTCGGGGGATTTGACGCTGATTGACAACAACAGGGATGGACTCATGGATTATGCGTTGATCCGGGAGGTTTCGGTGTTTGTGGTGAATCGGGTAGATGTGGAAAATGGTTTAATCTATGATCATTATGACCGCCAGCAGGTCTTGGATCTGGAAACCGGCGCACCTTTTGTCCGGCTGCGGACAGATGGGGGGCAGGAGGGAAAAATTGAAGATATTGCCCGGTATGACGTGTTAAACGTTGTGAAAACAGACGGTGTGTATTATGACGTGACGATTACCCGGAAAACAGCCGAGGGGACAGTCACGGGGATAGTTCCGGGAGATAGGATCCTGCAGATGGGGGAAACAGAGTATCTGGTGGACTATGGCTTCTGGCAGCGGGAGGAACGGGACTGGATTCGGATCGGGGAGAAATATACCTTCCTGTTAGACAGCCGGGGGTATGTTTGCGGATATTTGTATGCCGGGGAAGATTCCATTATTCCAGCCTGCCTGATTTCAGTAAGGGAACTTGAAGACCAGGAGGGGCTGGCTGTCCGGTTTAAGCTGTTTAATTTGATTACCGGTGAAACGGAGGTTTTATTTGGGGCCGAGAAAATCAGAGTGGACGGCTATTCCTGCAAGACCTTTGAGCAGGTATATCAGGCGCTGGCTTTGGATACCGGCGGCAATAAGCCCCGGGGGATGCAGCAGGTACTGTTATATCAGGTAAACGGGGAACAGCGGATC
>DVND01000139.1 GCA_018714645.1 Candidatus Avimonoglobus intestinipullorum | reverse complement strand
AAAAAGAACATTATGCTGTATCAAAAACCGGAAGATGTGCTGGTAGTTAATGCGGACAATGCCGTTACCAGGCAAATCGGCGGGGAGGCAAAGGGGCGTGTCCTGTATTTTAGCGCCGGTTCCGAAGCGGACGTCTGTTTAAAAGATGGAATGATTTACCGCGGCGGGCAGCCCGTGTTGGCGGTGTGTGACATCAAGGTGCCGGGCAGGCACAATGTGGAAAATTACATGGCGGCGATTGCGGCGGTGGGGAAACTGGCCGGAAAAGACGCTATTTTTAAAGTTGCTACAACCTTTGGCGGCGTGGAGCACCGTATCGAACTGGTCCGGGAGCTGGACGGCGTCCGGTATTACAATAGTTCCATCGACTCCAGCCCCAACCGGACAATCAACACTTTAAAGGTTTTTCCAAACAAAGTCATCCTAATTGCCGGTGGGAAAGATAAGGGGATCCCTTACGACGATATCGGCCCGGCGATTGCGGAACATGTAAAAGTACTGCTGCTGATTGGCGCAACGGCGGACCGGATTGAGGAGGCCTATCGAAAGGCGGATGCAGAAGGGGCAGTCGAGTGCATCCGCTGTACCTCTTATGAAGAAGTTGTGCAAACGGCCCGCCGGAAAGCAGTGCCGGGGGATGTAGTGCTGTTATCCCCGGCGAGCACCAGCTTCGACATGTTCAACAACTTTGAAGAACGCGGAAATTTATTCAAAAAATTAGTACATGAGCTGTAGAAAAGAGAATGGATATGGAAGAACTGTTAAAAGAATTAAGTGATTTGAGGGGGATTTCAGGCTTTGAGTACAGGATCGCGGACGAAATCGAAAAGCGGTTTCGCATGTATACGGACGATGTTCACCGGGATGCGCTCGGAAGCGTCATCGCCTGCAAAAAATCCTCCGATCCACACGCGCTGAAACTGATGATTGAAGCACATATGGACGAAATTGGGCTGATGGTAAAGGATATTGATGAAAACGGGTTTATCACCTTTGTCAACATCGGCGGCGTCGATCCGCGGATTTTGCCTGCGGCAGAGGTAATCATCCATGGGACAAGGGATATCCCCGGTATCATCGGCGCAAAGCCGCCGCATTTGCAGGGCGCGGAAGAATCTAAAAAAAGCGTAAAAATCAACGATATGGCAATTGACACCGGATACAGCCGTGACGCAATTGCTGATATTGTATCCATCGGGGACAGCATCACATTGGCGCAGTCTGCCGGCGTGCTGGCAAACCGGCGGTTTTCCGGAAAAACTTTGGACGACCGGGCAGGGATTGCGGTGTTGCTGGAAGTTTTGCGAAACATTGACTTTGACCCGGCATTGGAGCTGTATTTTGTTGCCGCCGTACAGGAGGAAGTGGGGCTTCGCGGGGCAAAAACAGCGGCCTATTCCATTGCGCCGGACGCTGCAATTGCCATTGACGTCTGCCATGGCGTCACGCCGGACAATGCGGAAAATGCGTTTGAGATTGGATCCGGGACGGTTATTTCCATTGGCCCCAATATCACTCCCGCCTTCCAGAAACAATTGGTTGACACGGCACAACGGCACAATATCCGCTATGCGCTGGACGTGGACGGCGGGGATACGGGAACGGATGCATGGGCGATCCAGGTCGCCCGGGAAGGCGTACCCACAACGCTGCTGTCCATACCGCTTAAATACATGCATACCTCTGTTGAAACAATCGATATTGCGGACGCGGAAGCAACAGCTGCGTTGATTTTGGAATTCATCAAGGATTTCGGCAGGGAGGAGGAAGGATTTTGCTGCTAAAACGGTTATGTGAGGAAAATGGCGTCAGCGGGAACGAGGAAGCCGTCCGGGATTTGATTTATGAAGAACTGCGCCGGTATGCAGACGAAGTGCATATCAGCAGCATCGGAAATATGATTGCGCTGAAAAAGGGGCGTTCCTCTGAAAAAAGGGTCATGGTCGCGGCGCATATGGACGAGGTCGGCTTTATCATCAGCGGGTTTACAGACCAGGGATATTTGAAATTTAAAAAGGTGGGCGGGATTGATACCCGCGTGCTGATTTCAAAAAAAGTGACCGTGGGGCCGCAGAAAATAAAAGGCGTTATCGGCATGAAGGCAATCCATCTGCAGAAAAAGGAAGAGCGGGAAAATGTCCCGGAGGTGCAGACGCTGTTTATTGACATTGGCGCGAAAAATAAAGAGGATGCACAAAACATGGTGCAGCTTGGGGATTATGCTGCGTTCGACACGGAATTTTCCGCGTTCGGCGATGGAAAATACAAAGGAAAGGCGCTGGATGACCGCGCCGGATGCGCGGTGATGCTGGATTTGATCAAAGATACCTATGAATACGACACTTATTTTTGCTTCACGGTGCAGGAGGAAGTGGGCCTGCGGGGCGCACAGGTGGCGGCAAACGCCGTAAAACCCGACATTGCCCTGGTGCTCGAAACGACGACCTGCTCCGACGTGCACGGCACGGAGCCGCACGAATATGCAACGCAATTGGGAAAAGGCGTGGTTGTCACGTTTATGGACATGCGTACCATCATGCCCGCAGAATTGGTTGATTGGCTGTATCGGGCGGCGAAAGAAGCACAAATCCCAGTTCAATATAAAAATACGACCATGGGCGGGAATGACGCCGGTGCAATCCATGTTGCAGGGCATGGCGTGCGCACAGCGGCATTATCCATCCCATGCCGGTATCTGCACGCGCCGGCGGGCGTGATCGCGGAATCGGATATGGAAGCTATGAAAAATTTGGCGGCGTTGTTTTTGAGAAGAATAAACGAGGTGATATAAATGGAATTACTGGAACAATTGACGCAGACTGACGGCGTTTCAGGCCGGGAAAAGCATATTTGCGGCGTAATATCAAACGAAATTCTCCCCTATGTGGACGAAGTGTACACAGATGCGTTGGGAAATTTGATTGCACATAAAAAGGGTACCGGCAAAAAAATCCTGTTCGCCGCGCATATGGATGAAATTGGCGTAATTGTGACATTCATCGATGATAACGGATTTTTGCGGTTTTCCAATGTGGGCGGGCTTTATCGGGAGCACCTTTTATACCGCAAGGTGCGGTTTGAGAACGGCGTTATTGGGGTAATCGGCTCCGAGGAACACAACAAAGAACATAAGCTGTCCAAGCTGTATATTGATATCGGCGCAAACAGCAGGGAAGAGGCAGAGCAGACGGTTTCCATCGGGGACACAGCGGCGTTTATCGGCGATTTGCGGCAAATAAACAATAAGGTCATATCAAAGGCGCTGGATGACCGCATCGGCTGCTATGCATTGATTCAGGCCGCGCGAGAGGTACAGAGGAAAAACGACCTCTACTTCTGCTTCACGGTACAGGAGGAAGTGGGCCTGCGGGGCGCAAAGACTGTTGCCCATGACATTGAACCGGACTTTGCCGTGGCGGTAGACGTGACGGATACGGGAGACACGCCTAAAGCGCCGGAGATGGCTGTTGGCCTTGGAAAAGGGGCGGCAGTAAAGGTCATGGACCGTTCCGTCTTATGCGACGTACAAGTGCGGACGGCACTGGTCGCGCTTGCAAAAAAGCAGGGCATCCCGTATCAATTAGAGGTCATGACGGATGGCGGGACGGACGCGGGGGCGTTGTCCCTGACGCGCTCCGGCATCAAAACCGGCGGCATTTCAATTCCGTGCCGCTATGTCCATTCCCCTGCGGAAATGGTGGATTTAGAAGATGTACACCACGCTGTGCAATTGATCCGCGCTTTTGCAGCGCAGTAAAAAAATACCAAACCGAATCATCGGTTTGGTATTTTTTATTATTTTTTAATCTCGATTTTATGAATTTTCAGTAATTCCTCCGGGTATTCTGCCTTTAGCATAAACTGCTGCGCTCCTCCCGCAACGGAACTGCTTTCAGGCGTGTTGCAGGAAATAGTAGCGTCGCGGAAAACCGTATCTGTCTTTCCCGCATTTCCATGCACCGTCATGCTCGCAAGGCTGATGTTGCGCACTTTCAAGTTGATGACCATCTGCGCAATCTCAGGTGCGTCCGATGAATACTCGACACAGAACAGATATTTGCCGGCCTGGGGAAGAACCACTTCTGTTTCCTCGCCATTTTGGGGAGCCGCAATTTCAAAAACTGTTTCCAGTTCATCCATCTGTTCTGCAAGGGATTTTTCAAGCTTGCCGCCAAATTCAATAAACCGTTCCAGCGCATGGGAATCTGCGATATAATGCAAAATGTTCATCGCATTCCGCTGCAGCTGCCCGCGGGTGAGCGCGCCGCTTTTCAGTGATTCGGCGAGATTGTCATTATAGGTCAGTGCATCCTCTGTCGGCATGAATATATCGTTTTGCGCCGCAACCATGTCCTTCAGGTTTTTGCACGCGCTTTCATCCTCGGCAAGCGTCGGCCACCAGTCTGTCACGACAAAGCCCCGATATCCCCATTCATTCCTTAAAATGATTGTATTGAGCTCGTAGTTATTTGCTGACCATCTCCCATTAAATGGGTTATAGGACGTCATCAACGACGTTGCATGGCCCTCTTTTACGGCAATTTCAAAGCCCTTCAGATAAATTTCCCTGGCCGCGCGTTCCGACATGACAGAATCGACCCTGCTCCGCTTGTATTCCTGTGAATTTGCGGCAAAATGCTTCACCGTTGCAGACGTGCCGTATTTGCCCATTCCCCGGATCAGCGCTGCCGCAATTTTGCCTGTGAGATACGGGTCTTCCGAAAAATATTCAAAATTCCTGCCGTTCAGCGGCACGCGGTGGATATTGATCCCCGGCCCCAAAAGCGAATCGATCCGATGTGTACAAAGCTCGACAGCGGTGTATTCATACAGTTTTTCCGCTGCGCATACATCCCAGGTGCACGCCACGGCTGTGCCGTTCGGCAGGCTCGTGGCTTTTTCGCCGCTGTCCATCCGGATGCCGGACGGGCCGTCATGCATTGCGATGACCGGAATGCCAAACTGTGCCAAACGCTCCGTAACGCCGCCGGCCGCCCCTGCGCTTCCCGCGCGGACCTTCGGCGAGCACATGCCCTCGCCTCTTGCAAGGCACATCAAGTCTGTGTCCGAAAGCTGCGCCACAAATTCTTCCATGGTGTTTTTGCCGTTTTTTACATCGATGAGCTTGATACCCTGATCCCCTGTATATGCCAGCTCGCGGGGCAATTCAGACCTTAAGCGGTTTTCGTAATTTACTGTTCGTTTTGCGGCTTTTCGATATGCGGCCTTATAGCCGTCGCCCTGCTTCACGGGGTACATAACGTCAAAATCACGCTCCGGGGCGACCGCTTCCGTACATTTTTGTGTTACGGTTAAATTGTCCACCGTATATGTATACGCTTTTTCAGCGCAGCGCACGCACGCGCCTACATAGATGTTATATGCGCCCGGCTCCAATACATAGCAGGATTTATTGCCGGTCACGCCGCCGTCATCGTACGCCGCCATCTGGGCGACGGGGAAGGACAGGTGCACGCGTTCGGTCTCGCCGGCATCCAGCAGCCTTGTTTTTGCGAATGCGCATAATTCCCGCGCACTTTTGCCCAATTGCCCCTGCGGCGCTTCAAAATAGATCTCAATCACATCGCGGCCTTTGTACGAACCGCTGTTTTTCACATCCACATCCATGGAAATGACGCCATTTTGCTCCGTTACAAATACAACCGTTTTCTCAAACTGCGTATAAGACAGGCCAAAGCCGAACGGATACAACACATCGTCCTTTGCAAAGGTCTCAAAATAGCGGTAGCCCACATAGATATCTTCGGCATAGAGGTTAAAATCCTCGTTCCCAAAGTTTTTGACGCTGGGGTAAAGGGTGATATCCTTTGCGATTGTGTCCGTCAGCCTTCCGCTGGGGTTCACGTCGCCGCAGAGGATATCGGCAACGGCGTTTCCGCCCTCCTGGCCGCCCTGCCAAATGTACAGTACGGATTTGATGTTATATTTTTCAACCCACTTCATGTCGATGATGTTGCCGACATTTAAAAGCACGACGGTTTTTTCAAATTGCTTGCTCACCGCGCCAAGCAGCGCTTCCTCTTCATCTGTCAGATACCAGCTCCCTTTTTCGGCGCCGTTATCCCGGTCCTCGCCCGCCGTCCTTCCCAAAACAATCACGGCCGCGTCCGATTTTGCCCTGGCATCCTTTACAAGCTGCTCATCCGGCACCATTTCCTTCTGGCACCACGGCTCCTGCGCCCAGCCGGCGCCGGCGTCGAACGGATTTTGTTCAATCCACTTCCTGTATATGTCAACCAGTTCCGTATTGATTGTCAGGTTGTCATTTGCCAGCATGCCGTCAATGATATTGACGACATAATTGACGCGCACCAAGCCGCCGGAGCCCGTTCCGCTTTTATAATAATCGATTTGTGTGCGCCCAAACACAGAGATTTTGTCCTCTTTTTTAAAGGGAAGGATATTCCCTTCATTTTTTAACAACACGCAGCCATCCGCCGCAACTTCCCGCGCGACCTGCGCCAGCGGCGCATAAGGCTCTTCCTTAAGCTTTTTCCAGTCAATTCGCTGTTCCATACCGTCAGTCCTTTCCAGTTTTATACTATATTTAGTATAGCGTGTATTCGGCCCTATGTCAATATTTACCGCGAAAGCATTACAGAAATGCAAACTGGTTTTTATGAACGCGCAGGATGCCTTCTTTTTGCAGCTTGCTCAATTCATTGGACAACGCGCTCCGGTCAACGCATAAAAAATCGGCTAATTCCTGCCGGTTCAGGGCGAGTGTGCATTTGCCGGAACTGCCGCACTGCGCCCGCAGATACAGCAGCAGCCGCTCCCGGATCGTGCGTTTTGATAAGATGTCGATTTTTTGATTCAACAATAAATTTTTTCCGGCAAGCAACCGGAGCATATTTTTGACAAGCACCATGTGAAATTTGCAGGAAACGTCGGGGGCGATGAATTTTTCGTACGGTATAAACAAAACGGTACAGCGTTGTGCAGCCTGCACGGTTACAGGGCTTTCGGGAATCCCGGCGCTCGCAAAAACCTCAGCAAACACATCGGGCGGGGAGAGCTGGGCAAGGAGCTGGCTGCTTCCCGAAAAATCCTCCTTTAAAATGTGGATACTGCCGGACAGCACCAATCCAAAAACTTTTACAGGATCTCCCGCCGATAAAATGTATGCGTCCTTTTCATATTGTTTTGAATATGCGCACAAAGATTGCAGCAACCCTTCCAATTCTTCTGCCGCAATTCCGTAAAATAGCGGGTTTTTTGATAATAATGCAGCATTTATATTCATTTTTTTCTTGTATGATATATTTAGACACTAAATATATCAATACTCTCCTTTCTTTTTAACCATTATGATATAATCAATATAATCACTGTGGACTTTTTATTTTTATTTATAGCTTTGACTATTTAAAGGAGTGTATTGCCACAGTTTTATCTAAATCATTTATAGTTGGATAAGCCTTTGAGTTTTCATTTCACGCAAGTTTATGATGATAAAACTAAGTGGATAAACACAGTGTAAATTTTCTTGGGAGTTGATTTATCATGTTCTATGTCGGCATTGATATTGCCAAGCAAACCCACTATGCAGCAGTTATGAATTCCGATGGCGTGGTTCTTTGTGAACCTTTTGCATTCAACAACGACCATCAAGGATTTGATGCTCTATTGAAAATTATCAATTCTTACCCTAAAGACAAGACCTTTATCGGTATGGAATCTACTGCTCATTATTCAGAAAATCTCATTAATTTTCTTTACACAAGAGGTTTTCAAATTTGTGTTATTAACCCTATACAAACCTCTGTTTTAAGAAAATCCAATATCCGCAAGACCAAAACAGATTCAGTTGATACCTTTTTAATTATCAAGGCTTTAACTCTTAATCATTATCGTTTATTTTCTAAGCGTGATTACGATTCCTTACAATTAAAAAACCTTTGCCGCTTTCGTCAAAAACTGATGAAAGCTCGAACAAAGGTTAAAATTCAATTGGTATCTTATGTTGATTTGGTTTTCCCTGAATTGCAGTATTTCTTTAAATCAGGTATTCACACGAAGGCTTGTTATTCACTTCTTAAAAATGTACAAAGTGCCGACGGAATTGCTTCTATGCATCTCACAAGGCTCACTAACCTTCTACACAAGTCCTCTAAGGGACACTTTAAACAGTCTGAAGCTGTACATTTAAAAGAGCTTGCATCACAATCCGTCGGCATTAATGATTATACCATAGGTTTACAAATTTTGCAATCCATAAATCAAATTGAATTATTCACTCAGCAATTAGCTGAGATTGAAGCTACAATTAAAGATATTATGGAGTCTATGGATTCTGTCATTAAAACCATTCCCGGCATTGGATTTTTAAACGGTGCAATGATTATCGGCGAAATCGGTGATATATCCCGTTTTGAAAAACCTTGCCAGCTTCTTGCTTATGCCGGTCTTGACCCGTCTGTTTACCAATCAGGCAATTTCAAAGCTGCTAAAACCAGAATGTCAAAAAGAGGTTCTAAGCTACTTAGATATGCTTTAATCAACGCTGCTTGGCAGACCACTTTAGTTAATCAAACCTTTAAGGATTATTATGAACTAAAAGTTTCTCAAGGCAGGCGGCATTACAATGCTCTTGGTCATGTAGCACACAAACTTGTTCGCGTTATACATAAGATGATGACTGATAATGTGGTTTTTAATTTAACCTAAGTCCTATCTTTTTACTATATTCAATTTTTGGAAAGCACCTTGCAAGATGCTTTGTTTGCTATACACTTTTTTAGCTACAAAAAATTTTTAAAAAGTTTTCATTTTTCTATTGACAAATCATAGTTGGTCTCCTTTTTGTTGTAAATACAACATACTTTGTGCTTTCAGTATACTATAATAAAACCATAAAAACAAGAGGAGGATTGGAAATGAAACGGAAAATCATTAAAATAGACGCGGATGCATGTATCGGATGCGGCCTGTGTGCAGAAGCCTGCCACGAAGGCGCAATTGGTATGGTGGACGGAAAGGCAAAGCTGCTGCGGGACGATTACTGCGACGGCTTGGGCGATTGCCTGCCCGTTTGCCCCACAGGTGCGATTACCTTTGAAGAACGGGAAGCGGCGGCATATGACGAACAAATGGTTTTGAAAAACAAGCGGAACGCCGCACCTTTAGCATGCGGCTGCCCGGGGTCTCAAGCGCGCAAAATCGAACGGGAGGCCCAGCCGGCGCAGCCCGTCCAGGCCGCAGCATCCCAATTAAATCAATGGCCGGTACAAATCAAGCTTGTTCCGGCAACAGCCCCTTATTTTGAAAATGCAAGCCTTCTGGTTGCCGCCGACTGCACTGCATATGCATATGCAAATTTTCACATTGATTTTATAAAAAATAAAATAACCCTGATTGGCTGCCCCAAGCTGGATGAAGGCGACTATTCCGAAAAGCTCACGGCCATCCTGTCGCAAAATGACATCAAGTCCGTGACAGTCGTCCGCATGGAAGTGCCCTGCTGCGGCGGCATCGAGCATGCGGTGAAAACAGCTCTGAAAAACAGCGGCAAGATGATCCCATGGCAAGTGGTTACAATTTCAACGGCAGGAGAAATTTTAGAAAAATAAACGTAAATAATAACGCCCCCGCATTGTATAAAAATAATACGATACGGGGGTGTTATATGCTTTCAGAACATTATATTGCGTTAAAACCGGGACAGAATGGCTGCCAAAATCCATTTCAACCAATCGTATTCTTCTGCACCGGAAAAAGTACTGCTGCCAATGGAGGGCATTATTGGATTGCTACCGCTGTTTTCTTCCGATTTAACCACCTTTTTGGGCGTATCATAATGAATGGCAGCAATGCTCAGGCCATAATTGGGGCTTTTTATTGAAATCTTGTTCCATTCTTTTTCTGTCCCATAATAATATACGTCCGTCAAATTAAAACAGCCGTAAAACGCTGCTTTTTCAATACTTGTCACAGTATCAGGAATTGTGACGAACGTCAAGGATTCACAATTGACAAACATATAGGGAGCGATCGTCTCCAAGCCGTCAGGAAGCGTGGCAATTTTCAAAGACGTGCAACTGTCAAATAAACTTTCCCCAATATCCGTCACACCGTCGGGGATTATAACGCTTGTCAATGAACTACATGCATGAAACGCTCCGCTGCCAATGGCTTTTACACTGTCAGGGATTTTGATATCCATCAATTTGCCGCATCCCCCAAATGCAGATTCTCCAATACTTGTTGTCCCATCTGGAATTACAATACTTTCTAACGCTTTGCAATAAATGAAAGCGTTTCCTTCAATGTTTTTCAAATTAGCCGGAAGTGAAACACGCGCCAAGGATTCACAATGTGAAAATGTTTCTATTCCAATGGTCTCTACAGCGTCGGGAATGGTGATAGATGTCAACGCTGTGCAGCCGGAAAACGCCATTTTGCCAATACTGGTTACACTGTCTGGAATGGTGATATTCGTTAAAAAAACACAATCGGAAAACGCCATGTCCCCAATGCTGGTCACACCTTCTTCAATTATAACGGATGAGATCAAATAGCGGCCAGGGTAACACCAGGGCGCAGATGAAATGTAAAGATCTTTCCCCTGTTCTCGCCATTTCATAAATTCGTCCACAGATATATCTTCATAATCGCCCAGATAACTGGATTCGTAATTATCCATGGGCCCCGTTCCACTTATTATGAGCGTCCCCTCATCATCCAGTATCCAGGTCAAGTTCTCGCCGCAGGAGCCGCTTCTCGCGGCATATGCGGGAAGCGGAAAATTCGCTGCAAAACCCGTTAGGATACAAAATGCTGTCATCCAGCCGCAAAATAATCTGCAAATTTTTTTCATTTGTATGCCCTCCTTCATAATAAAAAATGCGCCGGCCAAAGCCGACGCACGAAAAACGCAGCTTCGGTTCTGCCGCTACGCATCTCATTCCAAGTATCAGGATATGATGAACAAAGCCTGCGCTTTTACCTGACGCAAACCTGATACAGTAATATTGAGATACGTAGCACTTATACTATAACAAAAAAATACCTGTTTGTCTATAGTTTTTTTTGAAAACATTCGAAAAATAAGGACCGGCATGGAACTTCATGCCGATCCTTTGGAGAAAAATCATATAGACTCGATAATGGCGTAATTACCGTCCTTCCGTTTATAGACAACGTTCATTTCATCCGTGTCCTGATTCCGGAAAACGAAGAAGTTATGTCCCAGAAGGTTCATTTGCAGAACCGCCTCTTCAGGGCTCATGGGCTTCACGTGGAACCGTTTCCTCTTGACAATTTTAAATTCCGAATCGTCCTCCGGTTCATCGTACTGCCCGCCGCTGATTAAGAGCGTATCTACAACTGCGTCGCGCTTGATTTTCTTTTCCAGCCGCGTTTTATTTTTGCGGATTTGGCGTTCAATGACATCCACGA
>DVND01000138.1 GCA_018714645.1 Candidatus Avimonoglobus intestinipullorum | reverse complement strand
TCGCAGTCGGATTCGCTTTGGAACGTGTACTTTTCTGACAGCTTTTCCTTCATTTTTTCAAACCCGTAAAGTTCCCCGTTGCACACGGCGTAATTTTCCCCAAGCCGGAACGGCTGCATCCCCGAAGGGGTAAGCCCCATGATCGCAAGCCTGTGAAACCCCAAAAGCCCCTCCGATGTATCAACAATCCTTGCATCGTCCGGGCCTCTTGAGACCGTCCGCGCAAACCCTTCCTCGAATTTGGAGCGGTCTGCGCCCCTGCCGCAGTAGCCCATTATTGAACACATAACGTTACCTCCAAACAAACCGTGCCATACCAACGGGACACCTCGCCGGTATGACATGGGTTTCAATGATCCTGCCTCCCGGGAATCGCCATTTTCCCGGTATGGCTTCTATAATTATCTGACGCCGAAAAGGAGCTCGCCGTATGTGGGGAACGGCCAGAATTTTTCAGCCGTGATCACCTCGGCTTCATCGCAGGACACGCGCAGTTCGCTCATTTTGGGCAATACCGTATCGCGGATCATATATCCTTCTTCTTCGATATCCGCCGCGGTTTGAAGCTTTATCACCGCGCTGTCAAGCTCCCCAACCCGCGCATAAATCTGGTCTGCCAGCACGGAGAGCTTTTTCACCGCTTCCGCTTCATATGTACACGGGATGGCGGAATCAAGCGCTTTCTTTCCATTTGCCGTCTGCGCGACAAACGCCGCGTATTCTTCAACGGCGGGCAGGATTTGCCGCCGTGCAATCGCTGACATCGCATTTGCTTCAATTACAACCGTCTTGCAATAATTTTCCAGCGTGATTTCACAGCGCGATTTCAGCTCCGCTTCAGAAAACACCTTATGGCTGGTCAGCATATCAACATTCTTCTTGTCCAGCAGGTGCGGGATCGCATCCGGCGTTGTGCGCAGATTCATCAGGCCTCTCTTTTCAGTGGCTTCCTTAATCCATTCACCGTCATAGCCGTTGCCGTTAAAGATGATGCGCTTATGATCCTTAATGGTTTTCTTGATCATTTCGTGCAGCGCCGTTTCAAAATCTTCTACATGTTCGAGCCTGTCAGCATAAACCTTCAGGCTTTCCGCAACGGCGGCGTTCAGCATGATATTTGCACAGGCAATGCTGTCGGAAGAACCGACCATACGGAATTCAAATTTATTGCCTGTGAACGCAAACGGCGACGTCCGGTTCCGGTCAGTCGTATCGCGGTTGAACTTCGGAAGCACATCGACGCCCAGCTTCATCTGCTTTTTCTCAGCGCCCTGATACGGCGTATCTGTTTCAATCGCTTCCAGCACCGCGTTCAATTCGTCGCCCAGGAACATGGAGACGACGGCGGGCGGCGCTTCGTTGGCGCCGAGCCTGTGGTCGTTCCCGGCGGTTGCAACCGAAATCCGCAGAAGGTCCTGATAATCGTCAACCGCTTTGATCACCGCACAGAGGAACAGTAAAAACTGTGCATTTTCATACGGCGTTTCACCGGGCGAAAGAAGGTTTGCGCCCGTATCCGTCATCATCGACCAGTTGTTGTGCTTCCCGCTCCCGTTCACGCCCGCAAACGGCTTTTCATGCAGCAGGCATACAAGGCCGTGGCGCGCGGCAACCTTCTGCATAATCTCCATAGTGAGCTGGTTGTGGTCGGTGGCAATATTGGTGGTCGTGTAAATCGGCGCGAGCTCATGCTGCGCGGGGGCAACCTCGTTGTGCTGCGTTTTTGCCAGGATGCCAAGCTTCCAAAGCTCCTCGTTCAGATCGGTCATATAGGCTTCGACCCGCGGCTTGATGACGCCGAAATAATGGTCATCCATTTCCTGGCCCTTCGGCGGCTTTGCACCAAACAGCGTACGCCCTGTGTAAACCAAATCCTTCCGCTGTTCATAAAGCTCCTTTGGAACAAGGAAATACTCCTGCTCCGGCCCGACAGAGGTGCGGACGCATTTTGCTTCGGTCCCGAACAGCTTTAAAATACGAAGCGCCTGTTTGCTCAGCGCTTCCATGGAACGGAGCAGCGGCGTCTTTTTATCAAGCGCTTCGCCGCCGTAGGAACAGAACGCCGTAGGAATACACAACGTCTTTCCTTTTATAAATGCGTATGATGTGGGATCCCACGCCGTATAACCCCTTGCTTCAAATGTCGCCCGGAGCCCCCCCGACGGGAAGGACGACGCGTCCGGTTCGCCTTTGATGAGCTCTTTCCCCGAAAAATCCATGATGACCCTGCCGTCCGGGGCGGGGGAAATAAAGCTGTCATGCTTTTCGGCAGTGATCCCGGTCAGCGGCTGGAACCAATGCGTATAATGGGTCGCCCCGTTTTCAACCGCCCATTCCTTCATGGCTTCCGCCACCGCATTCGCCACGGACAAATCAAGCTGCGCGCCCTCGTCAATCGTCTTTTTGAGTGACTGGTACACCTTGGAGGACAACCTCGATTTCATCACCCGGTCATCGAATACCATACTTGCAAAATAATCGGACACTGTTTTCATATTGCATTCCTTCTTTCTGAAAAAATGAAAAAAACAAGGACGTCCAAGAGTTTAAACTCTAAGACGCCCTTGCCTTATGGTCAGCATTATACGCCCTTCTTTTCCGTTTGTCAACCCCTTTTCTGAAATTTTTGTAAAATTCCTTGGAAAATTCGCTTAATTGGTATTGACAGAACAGGAATTTGGGTGTATACTAATTGCAAATGAGCAAAGACGTTCATTCACTTGGAAGAAGTGGCTTCTGAGTGGGTGGCGTCTTTTTTTATTTCATGCAAGAAAGGACGAAAGGCTATGAAAGTAGAAGGCCAGGTACGCATCCCCTCCGGCTGCGCCATCGCCGCAGTGATCTCCCGGGATGGCAAACGGATGGCGGGGGATATCATTACAGAATCGATGAAGCCGATGCATGACCGCTCAAACGGTCTTGGCGGCGGCTTTGCAGCATACGGGATTTATCCCGAATACAAAGATTTTTACGCATTTCACGTTTTTTTTGACGAACGCGCAACGCGGAAAAACTGCGAACAGTTTTTAAAAGAACGGTTTGAAATTGTAAAATCCGAAATTATCCCCACGCGGAAAATACCGCAGATTACAGACGAACCGATCATATGGCGGTATTTTTTGGCGCCGCTGCACTCTGTGCGCGTTTCCATGCAAATTGATGAAAACGAATATGTCGCAAGGACCGTCATGAAAATCAATACGGAGATGGACGGGGCTTACGTCTTTTCCAGCGGCAAGAATATGGGGACCTTCAAAGCCGTAGGCTTCCCGGAGGACGTGGGCGTATTTTATAAATTAGAGGAATACGCGGGCTATTCATGGACGGCGCACGGCCGCTATCCCACAAATACGCCCGGCTGGTGGGGCGGCGCGCATCCATTTACCCTACTCGATTATTCGATCGTACATAACGGGGAAATATCGTCTTACGACGCGAACCGCCGTTTCATTGAAATGTTTGGCTACAAGTGTACGCTCCAGACCGATACAGAGGTCATCACCTATATCATGGATTACCTGCTGCGCGTCCAGGGGCTCACCCTTGGCGAAGCGGCAAGCGTGATTGCGGCCCCGTTCTGGAGCACCATCGAGAACAAAACGGATGCGGAGGATAGAGAGAAGCATACCTATCTGCGCACGCTTTTTTCAAGCCTGCTGGTGACGGGGCCGTTTTCCATCGTCCTCGGCTTCAACGGAGGCCTGATGGCGCTGAACGACCGCCTGAAGCTCCGTTCCATGGTGGCCGGCGAGAAGGACGACAAGGTCTTTATCGCCAGTGAGGAAGCCGCAATCCGCGTCATGGAGCCGGATGCGGAAAACGTCTGGGCGCCGGCAGGCGGAGAGCCTGTAATTGTGAAAGTAAAGGATGGTGTTCTTCTGTGAGTATGGAATTTATATATCCTGAATTTGAAGTAGTCAGAAACCAGAACCGCTGTATCGGGTGCAGGGTGTGCGAACGGCAATGTGCAAATGGGGTGCATGCTTATGATGCGGAAAACGGCGTTTTGACCAGCGACGAATCAAAATGCGTCAACTGCCAGAGATGCGTTTCGCTATGTCCCACAAGGGCGCTGAAAATCGTGAAAAGCGATTGTACGCTTCGTGAAAACGCCAACTGGCAAAATGATACGATTAAAGAAATTTACAAGCAGGCAAACAGCGGCGGCGTCCTGCTTTCTTCTATGGGGAACCCGAAGCCGCTCCCCGTATATTGGGATAAGATCCTGATCAATGCGTCCCAGGTGACGAACCCGCCCATCGACCCGCTGCGGGAACCCATGGAAACCCGCGTATTCCTGGGCAAAAAGCCGGAAAAGGTACAACGGGATGCAAATGGTAAATTAAAATGCGAACTCCCGCCGCAGCTGGAGCTTTCCATGCCGGTGATGTTCTCCGCCATGAGTTACGGTTCCATCAGCTACAACGCCCATGAGAGCCTGGCAAGGGCCGCAACGGAGCTGGGGATCCTCTACAACACGGGCGAAGGCGGCCTGCATGAGGATTTTTATTGCTACGGCGATAACACCATTGTCCAGGTGGCTTCGGGCCGGTTCGGCGTACATAAGGACTATCTGGAAGCGGGCGCCGCGGTGGAAATCAAGATGGGGCAGGGCGCAAAGCCCGGCATCGGCGGGCACCTTCCGGGAACCAAGATCGTCGGCGACGTATCGCGCACGAGGATGATCCCCGAAGGCTCGGACGCCATCTCCCCCGCCCCCCATCACGACATCTACTCCATCGAGGATTTAAGACAGCTGGTATTTTCGCTCAAAGAAGCGACGGAATATAAAAAGCCCATAATCGTCAAGGTCGCCGCCGTCCATAATATTGCGGCCATCGCAAGCGGCATTGCCAGAAGCGGCGCCGATATCATCGCCATCGACGGGTTCCGCGGCGGCACAGGCGCGGCGCCCACAAGGATCCGGGATAATGTGGGGATCCCAATCGAGCTGGCGCTGGCTGCTGTGGACCAGCGGCTCCGTGACGAGGGCATCCGGAACCATGTGTCCCTGGTTGTGGGCGGCAGTATCCGCAGCGCGGCGGACGTGGTGAAAGCCATCGCCCTGGGCGCGGATGCGTGCTATATTGCCACGGCGGCCCTGCTGGCGCTGGGCTGCCATCTTTGCCGCACCTGCCAGAGCGGCAAGTGCAACTGGGGAATCGCCACGCAGCGCCCGGAACTTGTAAAGCGGCTGAATCCGGATATCGGCAGCGAACGCCTGGTAAACCTGATGAACGCCTGGAGGCACGAAATCAAAGAGCTGATGGGCGGTATGGGGATCAATTCCATTGAGGCCCTGCGCGGGAACAGGCTGATGCTGCGCGGCGTCGGCCTCACAGACAGGGAGCTTGCCATCCTCGGAATTTCTCATGCGGGAGAGTGATATAAAAATGAAACGAGTTTATGCTGACGAAAAGTGGTGCCTGGGCTGCCACTTATGCGAATACAACTGCGCCTTTGCCAATTCGGGCCAGGACAATATGGTGCGGGCGCTGAAAGACAAACCGATATACCCCAGGATCCATGTGGAAGAAAACGACAACATCACCTATGCGGTTTCGTGCCGCCACTGCGAGGACCCGATCTGTGTGAAAAGCTGTATCTCCGGCGCTCTCAGCAAACAGGACGGCGTGGTCAAGATTGACAGGGAGAAATGCATCGGCTGCCTCACCTGTATTTTGGTATGCCCCTACGGCGCATTGTCGCAGGGGGAGGCGGGCGTGGTTCAAAAATGCGAGCTGTGCCTTGAAAATGCATGCGGCGCGCCCGCCTGTGTTGCGGGCTGCCCCAACAGGGCGCTTGTCTACGAGGAACGGGGGGAAGCGGAATGAAAAATTTTTGTATCATCGGCAACGGCGTTGCGGCCGCGGGCTGCATCGAAGGCATCAGAAGCGTGGACAAAACCGCAAAAATCACGGTGGTATCCGCCGAAAACCATGCGGTGTATTGCCGTCCTCTGATTTCGTATTATCTGGAAGGGAAAACGACGCTCCAAAAGATGCATTACAGGCCCGATGACTTTTATGAAGCAAACGGATGCATCTGCCTGTATGGCAGGCAGGCTGTAAAAATTGACAAAGAGCACAGCTGCGTGCTATTGGATGACAATACAAAAGTGGCATATGATTCCCTGTGCATTGCCACGGGTTCTTCCCCGTTTGTCCCACCGTTTGCGGGCTTGGACACGGTTGCAAACAAATTCTCATTTATGACGATTGATGATACCCTGGCGCTGGAAAAAGCGATAACCAAGGATTCAAAGGTGTTTATCATCGGCGCCGGCCTGATTGGCCTGAAATGCGCCGAGGGGCTCGCCGGACGGGTTTCTGAAATCACCGTGTGCGATTTGGCGGACAGGGTTCTTTCCAGCATCCTGGACGGCGACTGTGCGGCGCTGATGCAAAAGCGTCTGGAACAGCACGGCGTGCAGTTCATGCTGGGGGACAGCGTAGAACACTTTGATGGGAACCATGCGGCTATGAAAAGCGGCGCGGCCGTGGATTTTGACGTGCTCGTACTCGCTGTCGGCGTCCGCCCGAACACGTCCCTTCTGAAAGACGCCGGAGGTGAAGTAAACCGCGGTATTATCGTAAACGATAACATGGAAACCTCCCTTGAGGGCATCTATGCCGCCGGGGACTGCACCGAGGGGAACGATATCTCCGCCGGCCGGAAAAGAGTGCTCGCCATCCTGCCCAACGCCTATATGCAGGGGCATTGCGCAGGCGTTAATATGGCGGGCGGCGCCGCGGTGTTTGACAACGCGATCCCCATGAATTCAATCGGGTTTTTCGGGCTTCACGCAATGACGGCGGGCAGCTATTTCACCGAGGAAGACGGCGGGGAGCTGTACGAGGAACGGGAGGCAAACAGCATAAAACGCCTCTATATGAAAGATGGGGTCCTCACGGGCTATATCATGATCGGCAATGTGGACCGCGCCGGGATCTATACCGCCCTTATCAGAGAAAAAACGCCGCTGCGCGATGTGAAGCTCGATGTTTTGAAAAAAAATCCAACCTTGGCTCTGTTTTTTCCAGAAACATGTAGAAAAAAACTCGGAGGTTTGATATAATATGACTATTGATGCAAAAAATATAGATTATAAGGCTTTAAACGACGCTATCAGGGCTGCAGACGGCGCTTGTACCGTTTCCGGATGCCTTGGGCAGCGTTTTATGGCTGCGGGCATGTCTGATAAAACAGTCACCATTACCGGGATTCCCGGGAATGCGCTGGGAGCATATTTAAACGGGGCAACCATCGAGGTCATGGGGAATGCCCAGGACGCCGTCGGGGATACGATGAACGACGGGACAATTGTAATTCACGGGAACATTGGCGACGCCGCTGGATACGCCATGCGCGGCGGCAGGATTTTTGTAAAAGGCGATGCAGGCTACAGGGCCGGCATACACATGAAGGCATACCGGGAAAAGCAGCCGGTCATGGTGATCGGCGGCAAGTGCGGGAGCTTTCTCGGCGAGTACCAGGCGGGCGGCACGATCATCGTGCTTGGGCTTACCGCCGATAATAAACCCATCGTCGGGAACTACCCGTCCACAGGGATGCACGGCGGAAAAATGTTCCTGCGTTCCGGCTGCGCCGGCATCCGTTTTCCAAAGCAGGTTACGGCGGCAAAAGCAACGGACAGCGATTTGCAGGAAATCAGGGGATATATCAAGGAGTTTTGCAGCCATTTCGGCTATGACGAACACGGGATTCTCAACTCTGAATTTACGCTGGTCACGCCGGACAGCAAAAACCCGTACCAGCAGATGTATGTGGCAAACTAAAAGAAAGAAGGCTTGAAACATGAACTATTCAGCACAAGAGGTCATTCAATATGTGGGCGAAGAAGACGTGAAGTTTATCCGCCTTGCCTTTTGCGACGTCTACGGCAAGCAAAAGAATATCTCCATCATGCCCGGCGAACTCCCCCGTGCTTTTGAATATGGAATTGCAGTCGATGCGTCTTCCATAGAGGGTTTCGGCGACGAGACCCACTCCGACCTGTTGCTGCATCCCGACCCCGCGACGCTGGCCGTCCTTCCCTGGCGGCCGGAGCACGGACGTGTTGTCCGCATGTTTTGCAGCATTACCCGACCGGGCGGCGCAATCTTCGAATGTGATACCCGCAGCATATTGAAGCGGGCAATTGACGACGCAAAAGCGATAGGTGTTGAATTTTTCTTTGGCTCGGAGCTGGAGTTTTACCTGTTCAAGCTCGACGAAAACGGCAAACCCACCAAAGAGCCATACGATGATGCCGGGTATATGGATATTGCGCCCGATGACAAGGGCGAAAATATCCGCAGGGAGATTTGCCTGAACCTGGAGCAAATGGGCATTCGGCCCGAAAGCTCCCACCACGAAAAAGGGCCCGGGCAGAACGAGATCGATTTCCGTTTTGCCAACCCGCTCACCGCTGCGGATGACGCCATGGCTTTTCAAACGGTTGTAAAGACCTTTGCGTACAGGAACGGGCTTTGGGCCGATTTCTCGCCAAAGCCGCTGCCCGGAAAGCCCGGCAACGGCTTTCACATCAATATGTCTGTAAAAAATGACGCCAACCATATTTTACTGCCGTATATGATTGCCGGGATTTTAGCATATATACAAGATTTTACGGTATTCTTAAACCCGCTGGAACGCTCCTATGAACGGTTCGGAAGCAACAAAGCGCCGAAATATATATCCTGGTCAAGCGAAAATCGTTCGCAGCTTATCCGTATTCCCGCTGCAACAGGTGAATACAGGCGGGCGGAGCTGCGTTCTCCCGACCCGGCGACCAATCCCTATCTCGCATATGCGTTGCTCATCTATGCGGGCCTTGACGGGATACAAAACAAACTGGATTTGCCGCCGGTTTCAGACGTAAACCTTTATACGGCCGACGAACGGACCTTGAAGCAATACAGGATGCTTCCCGCAAGCCTTGCCGAAGCAAAAGCGGCGGCGCTGAAAAGCAAGTTTATCGCAAAGCATCTGCCGGAACCGATTATAGACATTTACTGTAAATGAATCCAAACTGAGGGGGGAAAAATATGGATTTAAAGGAACGGGTATACAGTGTCCTCGTTGCATCCGCTGCTGAAAAATTCAATGCCTCCCTGCGGGAATTATTCCCCGATTTCAAATACGCCCCCGTTCAGTTTGAATCAAGTATCAGCGCAGCAAGACGCGCGTTGCTTGAACGGGAATATGACTTCATCGCAATAAACGCGCCCCTGCCTGATGACGATGGCATAGACTTTTCCATCGAGGTGAGCACAGGGAAAAACGCTGTGGTAGCGCTTTTTGTGAGAACTGAGCATTACAGCCCCGTATTCGCCAAGGTTTCGCCGCACGGTGTGTACACGCTGCCAAAACCCACCTCGAAGCAGCTTGTCCTCCAGGCGCTGGACTGGATGGCAAGCACAAGGGAACGGCTGCGCATGTTAACGAAAAAGACCATTTCCCTGGAGGACAAAATGCAGGAAATCCGCATTGTGAACCGGGCGAAATGGGTTTTGATAACAGCGCTGAAAATGACGGAAGCAGATGCACACCGTTACATTGAAAAACAGGCGATGGACAGATGTATCTCCAAAAGGGAATTCGCTGAAAACATCATTAAAACATACAGTTAAGCTCTGATCCAGCGGTGAATAACAAAAGAGTTTCGTATGGCCTTAAGGCCATACGAAACTCTTTTGTTATTCACCGCTGGATCAGAGC
>DVND01000137.1 GCA_018714645.1 Candidatus Avimonoglobus intestinipullorum | reverse complement strand
GGTCACTTTTATCTTAACACATGAGGAGGATTTTACTCATCGGTTAACCTCTATCCAACCACGCGACTATCGCGTGGTTTTCTTGATGCAATAAAAAGGCTGCCTGCTAAAGCAGGCAGCCTTTTTATAATCGTACATTCACAAAAATTATATATCATTGCGGATTAAATCCTCATAGGTTTCCCGCTTGACAACTACCCGCGCCTCTCCATCATTCACCGCCACGACCGCCGGCCTTGGGATGCGGTTATAGTTGGAGGACATGGAATAATTGTAGGCGCCCGTCGCCTCCACAGCGATAATGTCCCCCACATAAACGGAAGGCATCATGGTATCCTTTATCAAAATGTCCCCGGATTCGCAGCATTTGCCGGCAATGGTGGCCAGCTCCGTCCGTTCCGCTGCGGCGTCGTTTGCGACAACCGCTTCATATTCGGATTCATACATGATATACCGCGGATTGTCGCACATACCGCCGTCCACGGAGATATATTTGCGCACACCCTTTATATCTTTGATGCCACCGACGGTGTACAGGGTAATCCCCGCCGAAGCGACAATGGAACGGCCCGGTTCCATATAGATAAAGGGCAATTTTACGCCTCTCTTTTCTGCGGCGGCCTTGACCACCTCGGAAACATGCTCAATGTAGCGGTCATATTCAATGGGGTCGTCCTTTCTGGTGTACATGATCCCATATCCGCCGCCGAGATTCAATTCCCTGATTTCCAACCCCAGCTTGTCCTTCAAATCCCCGATAAACTGCATCATCACCTCCGCCGCCTGGCAGAAGGGCTCCAGGTCAAAAATCTGGGAGCCGATATGGCAATGGACGCCTGTCACGCGCACATTCTGCATTTTTACGGCCTTTTCGATAATCTCAAACGCCTCGCCGTTCTCCAATGCTACGCCAAATTTAGAATCGATCTGCCCGGTCTGGATATAGCTATGGGTATGCGCGTCGATGCCCGGCTTGATGCGGAACATAATGTCCTGCACAATTCCCGCCTTTGCGGCGATGGATTCCAGCAGTTCGAGCTCATAAATATTGTCAACAATAATATGCCCCACCCGGTTTTCAACAGCCAGCTCCAGTTCTTCCCGGGTCTTGTTGTTGCCATGGAAGCAGACCTTTTCCATGGGGAAGCCCGCTTTTATCGCCGTATACAGTTCCCCGCCGGACACCACATCCAGCCCAAGCCCTTCTTCCTTCGCAATGCGGCAGGTGTACAGCGTGCAAAACGCCTTATTGGCGTATAAAATCAACCCCTGCCCGCCATAGTATCGATCCATGGCGTTTTTATAAATACGGCAGTTTTTGCGGATCAGCGCCTCATCCATCACATACAGCGGCGTTCCAAACTGTTTCGCCAATTCCACAGCGTCATTTTTTCCAATCATCAAATGCCCCTGGGCATTCACACTCAAATTTTCAGATACAAACATCGTCTCCCACCTTTCTGTTGATAAAAACGGGCAAAAAAGCCCCAAGGCCTCTTTGCCCATCCATTCAAGTCCCATATTGCGGCAATCCCCGGACTAATTCCGGTTCCGCCCCATTTGTGACGCAATTCCCATGTATAATACACTCCGAAACGCCGGCGTCGGACGGGACCTCAAACATCACATCCGTCATAATTTCCTCAATGATAGAGCGCAGGCCGCGCGCACCGGTATTGCGTGCGAGCGCCTTTTCTGCAATCGCCAAAACCGCGTCCCGGTCGAATGTCAGCTTGACGTCGTCCATACCCAAAAGCACCTGATATTGCTTAATCAGGGCGTTTTTGGGCTTTGTGAGAATATCTACCAGCGCATTTTTGTCCAGTTGGTCTAATTTCGCAATGACGGACAACCTGCCGATAAATTCAGGGATCAAGCCAAATTTCAGCAAATCCTGCGGCACGATCTGGCGCAGCAGCTCCCCGATATTCTGCTCATGCTTTGACGCAATTTCAGCGCCGAAGCCCAGGCTCTTCTTCCCGACCCGGTCGCCGATGATTTTTTCGATCCCATCGAAAGCGCCGCCGCAGATAAACAGGATATTGGTGGTGTCAATCTGGATGAATTCCTGATGGGGGTGCTTCCTGCCGCCTGTCGGCGGGACGGATGCAACCGTCCCCTCCAGCACCTTCAAAAGCGTCTGCTGCACGCCTTCGCCGCTGACGTCCCGCGTGATGGACACGTTTTCTGATTTACGCGCAATTTTATCGATTTCATCAATGTAAATAATACCGCGTTCCGCCGCTTCAATGTCATAATCCGCCGCCTGGATCAGCTTCAGCAGGATATTTTCCACATCCTCGCCCACATACCCGGCTTCCGTCAGGGATGTCGCATCTGCAATTGCAAAGGGCACGTTTAAGACCTTCGCCAGATTCTGCACCAAAAAGGTCTTTCCGGAGCCGGTCGGCCCAATCAGCAGGATATTGCTCTTCTGCAATTCCACATCATCGGTTTTGTCCACATGCTCGATCCGTTTATAATGGTTATAAACCGCCACGGAGAGGATTTTTTTCGCATCCTCCTGCCCGATGACGTACTGATCCAGCACGTCCTTGATTTCTTTCGGCTTCGGCAGGTTTTCCGGGTCGATGTCGTAGCTGTCCTTTTCGTAATTCCCGCCCAAAATACCGTTGCACAGGGATACGCATTCATCACAGATATAAACGCCCGGCCCGGCTATCAGCCGCTGGACTTCGTTTTCGCCCTTGCCGCAAAAGGAGCAGCGGAGCTGCTTCCCCTCTTCGTCTAATTTTGCCATTTCTACCCACTATCCTTTCCGGTTCGGATACAGAATCAATCTTTTTGCGACCTGTTCACAATCACATTGTCAATCAAACCATATGCCTTCGCTTCGTCCGCAGATAAAAAGTTATCCCGTTCCGTATCGGCCATCACAACGTCTAACGGCTGGCCTGTGCGTTCGCTCAGGATTTCATTCAAGTGCTTCTTGATTTTAATCAGCCGTTCCGCATGGATTTGGATATCCGTCACCTGGCCCTGCATGCCGCCCAGGGGCTGGTGGATCATAATTTCGCTGTTGGGGAGCGCCAGCCGTTTCCCCTTTGCCCCCGCCGCCAGCAGGAACGCGCCCATGCTCGCCGCCATGCCGATGCAGATGGTGGAAACATCACATTTGATATACTGCATCGTATCGTAAATTGCCATGCCGGCGGTAACGGAACCGCCGGGGCTGTTAATGTACAGTTGGATATCCTTATCAGGGTCTTTCGATTCCAAGAACAGCATTTGCGCAACAATTAAGCTCGCACTGGCATCGGTAACCTCTTCGCCCAGAAAAATAATCCTGTCCTCCAGCAAACGGGAAAAAATATCATAAGACCGTTCGCCCCTGCCG
>DVND01000136.1 GCA_018714645.1 Candidatus Avimonoglobus intestinipullorum | reverse complement strand
AAAATTTTAAACTTTTTCATGAATGTTCCCCCTCAATCCGCATTTTCATCCATACCAGGCGTTTCCGACGGCCGCGGCGTTTCAACCGGGCGTTCTTCCGTCACCGTCCACTCCGTCATAACAAGCACCTCGTGCAGGCTGTTTAAATCCACAGCCGGTTCCACCACAGCTTCCCGGATCCGCCCCGTACTGTCCATATGCAGCGCAGACACCTTTCCCACAATCAGCCCCGGCGGATATATCCCGCCTTCCCCTGACGTTTCCAAAATGTCGCCCTCTAAAATAGAGGCATTCTGTACAATGTAGTCCAGTTTGCACCTGTTTTCTCTTGCCAGCTGGTTGTCCCCTTCCAGCACGCCGATATCGCCGGTCCTGGTGATCCGCACGCCAACCGCATGATCCGCGTTGATAATCGTCGATATTCTGGACCAGTTCAGCCCCACTTCGCTGATCCGCCCCACAACGCCGTCCGCGCTGATAACAACATCCGAGACGGCAATCCCTTCATTTGTGCCTTTATCGATTACCATCGTGTCAAACCAGTTGTTCGGTTCATACCCGATGATTTCCGCCGCCACTGTTTTGCAGCCCTCCAGCCGTTCTTGTATACCCAGCAGCCTGCGCAGGCGGTCATTTTCTTTTTTATATTCCTCCACGCTGCGGTTTTCCCGTTTTAATGCGGCATTGTCCCGCTTCAATTCCGTATTTTCATCTTTATATTGCTGCAGATCCCGCCAGTCCCGGACAATATTGTCTATCGGGACTGCGGCCTTCGCAAGCAGGGATTGAACCGGCGTAATCACCGCGTTGACAACATTGGAAACAGCATTGTTCCCAAGCCTCGAAAGCACCGCAACCACCGCCGCAATCACAATCACGGCCAATAAGGTAATTACGTATTTATTTTTAAAAAAAGACATTTTTTTCACTTCCAGCTATTTTCTTCTGCCAATCAGCGAACGATCCATGACATCACGATACTCAAAAGCTTTTCCCGTGCCAATCACAGCGCAGTCCAGCGGATTTTCCGCAATCTTTACCGGAACACCCGTCACTGTTGCAATAAAACGATCCAGATTGCGGATCAGCGCCCCGCCGCCGGTCAGCATAATGCCGTTTTCCATAATATCCGCCGCCAGTTCCGGCGGCGTTTCTTCCAGTACCTCCACAATGGCGCCGACCAGTTCTTTTAAAACGTCGCCAATGGCATCGCGCACTTCCGACGACGAAAGCTTGATATTCTTCGGCAGTCCCGTTGCCATATCCCGGCCCTTCACCTCATAGTACCCTTCATTGATATATGGCAGGGCCGACCCCAATTCAAATTTGATTTCCTCGGCGGTCCTGTCGCCAATCGTCAGGTTGTACGCTTTTTTTACATAATTCACAATCGCCATATCCACCGCATCGCCTGCAACACGCAAGGATTTCGCAACCACGATCCCCCCCAGCGACAAAATTGCCACTTCCGTCGTGCCGCCGCCGATATCGACCACCATGTTCCCCACCGGCAATTCCACGGGTAGCCCGGCTCCAATCGCCGCAGCCATTGGTTCTTCCAGCAGCAGGACTGTCTTCGCACCCGATTGGATCACCGCTTCCTCCACGGCCCGTTTTTCCACGTCGGTAATCCCCACCGGCACACATACGGCCACCCGCGGCTTTGATAACCCATGCTTCGTCTCCAAAGCCTTTTGCAGCAGCAGCCTGAGCATGGACTGGGTCATGTCAAAATCCGCAATCACGCCGTCCTTCATCGGCCGGACCGCCGTAATATTTTCGGGCGTCCTGCCCAGCATCTCATTCGCCTGATTGCCCACGGCCAGCACCCGCCCGTCGCCTTTATCAAGGGCGACCACCGTCGGTTCCCGGACGACAATCCCTTTCCCTTTTATATAGACAAACGTATTCGCCGTTCCCAAATCCATCCCGATATCTTTTCCCAGGTGCAAAGAAAGCAGTTGACTCATATTCCACAAAACTCCTCAATCAAAAAATTTCATATCCGAATTCCCGTTCCAGCAGCTCTGCCAGCGCCGCCAGAGGCAACCCCACCACGTTGAAATAATCCCCTTCTATGCCTTCCACCAACGTTGCGCCATACCCCTGGATCCCGTATGCGCCGGCTTTATCCATCGGCTCGCCCGTGCGGATGTAACGGCTGATTTTATCGTCCGTCAATTTCTTAAACCGCACCGCCGTCCTGACCGCTTTACATACGGAAAACCCGTCAGACGCCCGCAGGACGCAAATCCCGGTATAGACCGCATGCTCCGCCCCGGAAAGCATTCTGAGCATCGCTTTTGCCTGCGTTTCATCCTGCGGTTTCCCCAGGATTTTTTGATCCTTGAACACAACCGTATCTGCCGCGATCACCAGCGTATTACGTTTATAGCCGACCATCCCCGCAGCCGCACCCGCCTTTAAAAGCGCCAGCTCCTGTACATACAGTTCCGCCGGGATGTTCTTTCTTTCAACTTGTGTTTCATCCACATCCGGGACGCAGATTTTAAATTGCAAACCGATATGTTCCAGCAGTTCTTTTCTCCGCGGCGACGCCGACGCCAAAATCAATTGATCCATCATAAATCCCTTCTGTTTTTATACCAACTGTAGTATGCCCACTTTTTCCCAATATATGCTCATTGCACGCCGCGGTAAAAATGGCCGCGTGTAAAAGTGTTTTCCGGCGGCGGCAATACCGGCTTCCCGCAGAAGGCCTCCTGATATTCCCGTATCACCTGCGTGCATTCCGCGGCCGGCTCCACCGTAAAAACCAGCCGGAACCCGTTGATTCCCGCACGCTTCAGCTCCTCAAGCCTATCCGCCATAAACAAGGGCTTGGAATTATATACGCCCGGAAAACACCCCCCGCTGCAAAGCAGCGGGAATGTTTCATGCATGCGGTCTCTTAAAGAATAGCGCTGTTCATGTTGGCGGCATTTTCCCGTCAATGCTTTTATGGGGCAATTCCCCAAAATCATCAGCGGCAGCCGCCCATATACGATACACTCTTTCTTTGCCGCGGCCTGCACCGCACATAGTTCCCGCAGCTGCAATTCCGGTGACAGCGTCACCAGCTCAAACCCCTCCAGGGCCGCGCAGGTGGAAGAATTCATAATGTTCAGCCTGAAATCGCCGTACAAAATGCAGTCCCGGTAAGCAGTGATCTGCCCCAAATTTGATACCAGCACCCGTTTGAACCCGCCGGCCCTTTCCCCCCGGTCCACCGGAGGCAAAACCGCCACCAATTCCGGAACAGCAGTTTCATAACGCTGCACAAACCGCACAGGCGCATAAATCCGCCGGATCCCCAACGCGACCGCCGCCTGTAACTGTTCTTCCGTCATTATCTGCACGCTCAGCTCCGGCTCACATGGCCGCTGTTTTAATACAAGCCGCGCGCATTCTTCCACACGCCGTTCGGACGTTGCTGTCCGCATCGCTTCCAATGCGGCCGCCGCATCCCTCCGCGTTTGATTGATATCGCTGATGGGAATGGTAACGCCCGCATCCAATTCTATTTTTGTTCCTCTACTCACAAAAACAGTCTGTCCCAATTTTTCCAGCTGCTCCTCCAGGCGCGCCGCATCCAGCGGCTTATGCTCCGCCTGTTCCGCCGGAACCCCGCCCGATGCAAACGCCATGTTGCCCTGCCCATCCCGCAATGTCAGCCGGAGCGGCTGCCCCATCCGCAATTCCGCTTTGATGGAGATGGGGACTTTCCTGAAATTCGCCCCGTCTGCGCACCGCGCTTTCACTTCAGCGGTAAAGGTGTTTTCCGCGCTGTTTCCCGGCTGGCCGTAGCTCATCATACCTCTGCCGGATTGCCCTTGAAAATAAAAATCCGTAAAGCCGCTCCTGTTGAACGCATGCAACAGCTCCTGCATGTCCGCAGCTGATACGGATAAATCCCGGTCTATATACTTCCTGTAGAGCCCTGTCACCGCCGCCACATATTCCGGGCGTTTCAGGCGGCCTTCAATTTTCAGGGAATCCACGCCAATTTCTTTCAAAACCCTTAAATCTTCAATCAACGCCATATCCTTCGGGCTTAAAACATATCCCTGTTCTACTGTTTTTCCGTTTTCCAGGAATTCATACGGCAGGCGGCACGGCTGTGCGCACATCCCACGGTTCCCGCTGCGCCCGCCAATCACGCTGCTCATCAGGCATTGCCCGGAATAGCAGGCGCAGATCGCCCCATGGCAAAACACCTCAATCTCCGCCGCAGCATGTTTTTTGATGTATTCTATTTCATGCCTGTCCAATTCCCGCGCCAACACAACGCGCGAAAACCCCAATGCTTCCAAATAGCGCACGCCCTCCAGCGACGTCACCGTCATTTGTGTGCTCGCGTGCAGCGGCAAATCCGGGAACCGCCGGCGCACCTCCTTTGCCATCCCCAGATCCTGAATAATCACCGCATCGACACCGATGGCGTTCAGCTGCCCAATATAGGCCAAAAACGCCTCCGCCTCCCGCTCTTTAATGAGGATATTCGCCGCCGCATGCACGGCTGCGCCGCGCAGATGGCAATACGCAACGGTTTCCTTCAGCGTCTCCATATCGAAATTTTCCGCCGCCCTCCGGGCGGAAAAGCCCCCGCCGGCATAGACTGCGTCCGCACCGCTCTGAACTGCCGCCATCGCCGCTTTTATTGTACCCGCCGGCGCTAATAATTCCATAAACGCTCCTTACATCGAATCAATCATTTCCAGTATCTCTTTTTCTTTTATTTCATATTCGCGCCGGAGCTTCTCCAATTGTTCATTGTTCTCGCTCTTGACGCGCTCTAACTCTTTCTCAAGGTTTTTGATCACATCCGTGGCCTTTTCCAATTCCTTAGCATACTCCATGACCTGCTCCCGGATATGATCTTCGCTGGACTCCTGCCCAGATTTTTTCTGCAGCTTGTTCTTTTCAAGATCATCGCAGAAATTCAAAGCCGTCAGAAGCGCCGCTTTTTCAAAATTCAACTGCGGGTTATGCTCCATGACCTGCTTCATCCGCTCATCCACCATTCCGGCAATTCCCATCAAATACTGCGCGGAATCGTCCGCCAGCAAATTAAACGTTCTTCCCCTGATTTCCACATGTACGCGGTTATATGCTCCCATAATTTCTCATTCCTTTCCGAGGCGTGCACCCTCAGGGTACTATTATTTTAATTATACTACAAATTGGTAAATAAATCAACATGAATTTTCATCGCCCAATA
>DVND01000135.1 GCA_018714645.1 Candidatus Avimonoglobus intestinipullorum | reverse complement strand
GCTGAAAAAAATGAAAAAATCCGGGCGCAGGTAATTGATATTGAGGCTGTTTATACAGTTTTGCAATATAGATTTTTATTTTGGAGGTGAAAAACATGGCAGTAAAAATCAGGCTTAGAAGAATGGGTGCGAAAAAAGCTCCTTTTTATAGAGTCGTTGTTGCTGATTCCAGATACCCGAGAGACGGGCGTTTCATCGAGGAAATCGGCACTTATAACCCATTGACCGATCCTGCAACCGTCCAGATCGACGCAGATTTGGCAAAAAAATGGATCGGGAACGGCGCACAGCCCACTGATACCGTAAAGGCATTGCTGAAAAAAGCAGGCATTATCTAAGGAGGAACACCCATGAAAGAGGTCTTAGAGATTATTGCCCGCGCGTTGGTTGATTCTCCCGACGAAGTTACAGTCACAGAGGTAGAAGGCGAGCAATCCGTGATTTTGGAGCTCCGCGTCGCAGAGGGCGACATGGGGAAGGTCATCGGGAAGCAAGGCAGGATTGCCAAGGCGATCCGCACCGTTGTGAAAGCTGCGGCCAGCCGCGAGGACAAACGCGTTGTGGTTGAAATTTTATGAAATGGATTGCAGACAAAACCAAATGGTTTTGTCTGTCTTGCTATTTACCGAAAGGATGGGACACATGGATTTACTGGAAGTGGGAAAAATCGTAAATACGCATGGCCTGCGGGGCGAGGTCAAGGTCGTCCCCTGGACGGATATGCCGGACGTTTTTGAGGATTTATCGGAAGTGTATGCGAAACGAAAATCAGGAACCGTCAAGCTGACACTGCAAGGCGTTAAATATCAAAAAAACAACATCATCGCGCGGTTTGCGGAACTCAGTTCCATTGAAGAAGCCGAACCGTTTAAGAACTGTATCCTTGCCGCTGAGCGCAGCCAGCTCGGCCCGCTGGAGGACGGAGCTTACTATGTGGCGGATTTGATCGGCCTCACCGTGAAAACCGAGGACGGCACAGAGCTGGGCGCCATTTCCGATGTGTTTCAGACAGGCGCAAACGACGTATATGAGGTGCGCCGTCCGGGGCAGAAAAACCTGCTCCTTCCGGTGATTCCCGACGTTGTCCTGCGCGTGGATCTGGGCGAAAAAACCGTGACGGTAAAGCTGATGGAGGGGCTGTTGGACCTATGATACGCTTTGACGTTTTAACGCTCTTCCCCGCCATGTTCGAGGCGGTGCTGGGTGACAGCATCATCCGCCGCGCCCGCGAAAAAGGCCTGCTGGAGATGCACTTCATCAATATCCGGGATTTTTCAAAAAACAAACACCGCAAGGTGGA
The DNA here is from genome assembly GCA_018714645.1 of Candidatus Avimonoglobus intestinipullorum. Taxonomy (GTDB): domain Bacteria; phylum Bacillota; class Clostridia; order UBA1381; family UBA1381; genus Avimonoglobus; species Avimonoglobus intestinipullorum. Next base: position 2,217 of record DVND01000135.1, on the reverse strand, counting down.
CGATTACCCCTACAGCGGCGGCGGCGGGATGCTGATGGCGCCGCAGCCGATTTACGACGCCTATCAGAGCATTGTATCGGGGCTGGACTATAAACCGCTGACCATTTACCTCTCCCCCCAGGGCAAGGTGTTCCGCCAGCAAACGGCCATTGAATTGTCAAAAGAGCGGCATATCGTCCTGCTGTGCGGCCATTACGAGGGCGTTGACCAGCGCATCTTGGACAAAATTGTGGATATGGAGCTTTCCATCGGCGATTTTGTCCTGACCGGCGGTGAAATCCCCGCCATGGCGGTCATTGACGCGGTAAGCCGTATGGTTCCCGGCGTGCTGTCCGAGGACAGCTCCTATCAAAACGAGAGCCACTATGCCCACCTTTTGGAACATCCGCAGTACACCCGCCCGGAGGAGTTTATGGGCGCGCGTATCCCCGACGTCCTCATTTCGGGCCACCATGCAAAAATTGAAGCATGGAAGCGGCAGGAATCCCTGCGCAACACATACTCAAAACGCCCCGACCTGTTAGAACAGGCTGCGTTGTCCGAAGCGGACATTGCTTTTTTGAATCAACTGCGGAATAAAGATACGGAAATATAGTACGAAATTTAGCTGTCATTTTTGTAGAAAATGACAGCTTTTTTGCTCCGGTATTGTATTTGCCTGTGAACCGTGATAGAATATCATGCGGAATTTGAATCACGAAAGGATTCGGCCTATGGAACCAAGGGAAGCATTGGAACTGAATAAATTGAATATTGCCGCAGCGGGAAGCGGCTGCCAAATGCGCCTGGGCGATCTGGACAATGACGGGCGGCTGGAGCTGGTGCTGATACAGCCGGACGTGATTGCGGATGACCGCTATTTCCCGCACAGTGTCGCCGCCGCTACCGCTTTCAGCCTGGAGGGCGACATCCTCTGGCAGATTGGGACGCCCGCGGGGGACATCCCGGCGTGCAATGCGGATTTGCCGGCACAAATCTATGATTTCGACAACGATGGCAGCAATGAATTCCTATGCGTCATGGACGGTGAATTTTGCATTTTTGATGGGTTAAACGGTACGCTGAAGCTGAAATATCCCCTCCCCTCCCCCGATGCGCACGATTGCTTTGCCATAGCGGATTTAGAGGGGACAGGATACGCGCAGAATATCATATTGAAAAATAAATACCACATGTTGTGGGCATTGGATAAAAATTTCAACGTCATTTGGACGGCGGCGGGCAATATGGGCCACTTCCCCCTCCCCTGTGACCTGGATGGCGACGGCCGGGATGAGGTGGTCGTGGGATACAGTGTGTTCAGCGCGGATGGGGAGCTGCTGTGGAAAGCGGAGGGCATGGAAAAGCATCCCGGCAGCATCTGGCTTTGCAACCTTGCCCAGGAAAAACATGCGAACCCCTCTGTTTTGTTCGGCGGTACGGCGCTGCGCGCTTATTCCTCCAACGGGGAATTGCTATGGGAATTCTCGCAGACCGACACGCTTGGCGACATCGTCCCCGGCAATTTCCGCACAGATATCAAAGGCATTGAGACCGCAGGCGTGTTGTGTACCGCATCGGGCATCAACGAATTATTTTTAAACGACTATCACGGGAATACGCTGTTTCGCGAAAAACGCACTGTCTCAAACGGTACAACGCGTTTGCACAGTATCCATAATTTTGATGCGGACCATCAGGATTTGCTGCTGGCGCGCCGCGGCGATATCCGACAGGTCGCCATATACGATGGGATGATGAACCCGATTTATACGTTCTCCGCCACCGGGCAGGTATACACGGCAGATTTGACCGGCGGCGGCGTGCCGCAGGTGCTCATCCAGGATGATGAAACGGTCTCCATTTATGCAGCAGAGGAGATGGATCTGTCCGGCGCGGCGGTCCCCTACGGGCGTCCGCAGCCGAAATACCTCTATAACGCCACATACTTTAATTATGGGGAGCTGGAGCCATGGCGCAATGCGGCGGGATATATTACAGGCGATTTTGCGGCAAAGTCTGTTTATCCCTGGGCGGAGACCGTCGCCATGTGCGGCGGCAAGGACTATGAAACCCCCATTTCCCGCGCTGATTTTATTGTGCTGCTTGTCAGCGCATTGCAACTAAACGCCTATGAGCGGGAAAATTTCTATGATGTAAAACCAAACGCCTATTACTATAATGCTGTGGGGGTTGCAAAAAAGCTGGGGCTTGTGGAAGAAGTGAAATTCAGCCCAG
>DVND01000134.1 GCA_018714645.1 Candidatus Avimonoglobus intestinipullorum | reverse complement strand
ACACGCCTGTTGAAGAAAAGCTGCGGTTTGTTTCCGACGTGGCAGATACCGGCTTTGAAATTACAACGCCGCCAGAAAAAGGTACGGTTGAAATCACAAGCGATGAAGGGAATTTCACTTATACGCCCTTTACAGACCAGACCGGGGAGGACAGTTTTTCATTCCGTCTGACAGCCGCAGACCGCACCTCCAACATCGCGTCATGTTCTATTACAATCAATGAGGACGGGACGCCGCAGGAGCCGACAGATGCGCCTACGCAGTCTCCCGAGCCCATTGGGTTTGTCTATGAGGATATGCAAAACCATTGGGGGAATTACTCCGCTGTGAAGATGGTCGAACGGGACATATTAAAAGGGGAACGGATCGGGAGCAACTATTATTTTTACCCCGATACCATCATGCGCCGGATCGACGTGATAAATTATATTTTATCCGCTTTAGGTGCGGATTTGAACGATGTGGACGAAAATGAAACGCACATCTTTGCAGACAGCGCGCAGCTGCCGGAATATATCAACAAAACGGCATATGTCGCACACAAGCTTGGGATTATCGACGGTTCGCAGGAGGGTGACAACGTTTATCTGCGGCCGTATGACTCTATCAACCGTGTGGAACTTATCAAAATGATTGACAAAGCCATGAGCTCCAAAACCAGAAGCGATGTCTCGCTGAACGGCTTTATCGACCATGGCAGTATTCCGGATTGGGCGGTACAGCACGTGAAAAACCTGCTGGGATATGGCATTATCCAGGGCTTTGAAGACCAGACGCTGCGGCCTTTTGACCAGCTGACAAAGGCGCAGACGGTGGAAATGCTGTATCAGATGATCAAATATAATGAATCAAGCACGGCAGAAACCATGGCCTCCCGCATAAAAAAAGGGTTCTACGGCGCAATTGTCGCGTGAGGAGTGGTGGAGATGGATCAACGGATTGGAAAACAAACAGTAAAATTTGAGAACCCCGTTTCCATTTTGGAAACCGCCAGCATCGGCGGGAAAAAAGAAGGGGAAGGGCCGCTGAAAGCTTATTTTGACCAAGTTCTGAAGGATGATTATTGGGGGGAAGACTCCTGGGAAAAGGCAGAGATCAAGCTGCAGCGGGAGGTCGCCAACATGGCGCTGGCCAAAGCAAAACTGACCGCACAGGACATCAGTTATGTTTTTGCGGGAGATTTGATGAACCAATGCGTCAGCTCCCATTACGCCATGCGGGAGCTGGGAATCCCCTTTTTCGGCCTGTACGGCGCATGCTCCACAATGGTGGAGAGTATGACGCTGGGCGCGATGCTCATCGGGGGCGGATTCTCAGAAAAATCCATGTGCCTGACCTCCAGCCATTTCTGTTCCGCAGAAAAGCAGTTCCGTTTTCCCCTGGAATACGGAGGACAGCGGACGCCGTCCGCCCAATGGACGGTTACCGGGGCAGGCTGTGCCATTCTGACAGGCGACGGCAGCGGCCCGTTTATCACCCACGCCACCACAGGGAAAATAGTGGACATGGGCATCAGTGATTTGAACAACATGGGCGGCGCAATGGCGCCGGCCGCAGTGGATACGCTGACGGCGCATTTTGAGGACACGGGGTTTTCCCCCTCGGACTATGATCTGATTTTGACCGGTGACCTGGGTGTAATCGGTTCCGATATTCTGACGGATTTGATGAACCAGAAAGGCTATAACATCTATCCCAACCACAACGACTGCGGCAAAATGATTTTTGACATCAAGGAGCAGGATGTCCATGCGGGCGGAAGCGGCTGCGGCTGCTGCGGAAGCGTGTTCTGCGGAAACATCTATAAAGAATTGAAAAAAGGGACGTATAAGCGGATCCTTGTTATGGCAACCGGCGCACTGATGAACACCATCACCATTCAGCAGGGGGAGTCCATCCCTGCTATCGCCCACGCGCTGGCAATCACAACAGAATTATAAGAGGAGGCGTTTGATATGGATTATTTAAAGGCATTTATCGTGGGGGGATTGATCTGCGTCGTCGGGCAGATCCTCATTGATAAAACAAAACTGACGCCTGCACGGATCCTGGTTTCTTATGTGGTGCTGGGCGTCGCCCTGCAGATTTTCGGCTGGTATGAAAAACTGGTCAATTTTGCCGGCGCCGGCGCGACCATCCCCTTGACGGGATTTGGATATACGCTGGCAAACGGCGTAAAAAAAGCCGTTGCGGAGCACGGCGTCATCGGGATTTTCACCGGAGGCATCACTGCCGGGGCGGCGGGGATTTCGGCGGCAATTATTTTCGGATTCCTGGCGGCGCTGATTTTCAAGCCTAAGCCCAACAGTTAAAAAGGATGCAAGCCGCATCCTTTTTATTTGCTGTAAAAAACGTTTTTTGCACCAAAAGACGGGGTTTATTTATAAAGCCCCGTTTTTTTCAGGACAGCCAGCAGCTTCCGCCCCATGGGCAGCATTTCAATCTCATGCGCAGATAAGATTCTAAAGCATGCGACCAAAATGAAATACACAACCGCCGCGATAAGGATCGCCAGAAGCGTGGTAATAAGGTTTAATATAAAGGCGGAGGAAATCAGAGCGCCCAAGCCAAGTATTGCCGCTTTGTATACCCCAAGTGCGACGCCCCCCATGATACCCGCAGCCAGCAGCGGCTTCAGCACATATTTCCCCAATGTAAGCTTTAAGCTGAGTTGCTTTGACAAGACTGTAAAGCCATAGGAGAAGGAAATCACTTGGCACACAATGGAACTGATCGGCGCGCCGTAAATGTTGATTTGCGGCTGGCGGATCAGGATGACGTTTAATATAAATTTTACAATGCAGCCGATTAAAAGGCCTGTTGCGGGCGCATATATTTTCCCGATCCCCTGCAGGGAGCCGGAAATGGTCTGGTTCAGCGCAATGAAGATCAAGGCGACCGCACTGATTTGCAGCAAATCATAACCCAACTGGGCATTTGGATATAAAATTTGATAAATCGGCTGGGCAAGCGCAATATATCCCACTGCACAGGGCAAAATCAGCAATATGGAAATCAGCAGGGAATAGGTTACTTTTTCCGACGCTTCCTTTTTATTACCAACCGCCAGCGCCCCGGAAATAGATGGGACCAGAACCGTGGCAAAGGCAATATTCATGGCGATGGGGAGGTTAATCAGCGTGTCGCTTTTGGAAAGAACGCCAGCCAGGCGCACGGCTTCTTCTTCTAATTGACTAATGGTCGGGTTTATGATTGCGGCAGTGTTCCCATAGGCGGGAATCATCGCGGAAAACGCCGTCTGGATGCCCCGTGAAATGGTCGCCGTATCGACAATGCGGTTGATTGCGGAAATAATCGCCCCCAGGGAGATGGGGATGGAAATCATCAGGATGCTTTTAAACATGGCGCCCAACGGTTTTTGAATAGTTGGAACGGTGGTTCCGCGCACCTTTTTCCAAATTGCTTTTTTCCTTTTTTTATAAAACACAAACAGATACAAACAGCTTAAAACCGTGGCCAGCGACGTGGCGAAGTTCGCACCGGCCGCCAGCGCCGCGGCGTTGGAATCCGGGTCATCCGGGAAAATCGTGATCTTGGCCATGCAATACACAATCAGAATGGTCAGGACGCATTTAAACACCTGTTCCAGCACCTGGGAATTGCTGGTCGCCTGCATATTGTCCATCCCCGTAAAATACCCGCGGATAACCGACGAGACACAGACAAATAGAATGGAGGGGGAGAGGGCCATTAACACATATTTTGTTTTTGGCAGTCCAATAATGGTTTGAGCAATAAAATCAGCACCAAAAAATAGTAGAAAAGTACCTATCAAACCAACAATAGTAAATAAAGCTAATGCAGATTTAAAAATCTTATGCGCGCCTTTATAATCGCCCAGCGCGTTGCGCTCCGCCGTCATTTTGGAGATGGCGTTTGGGATTCCCACCGATGAGATTGCCAAAAGCAGGGTATAGACTTGAAAGCCTGAACTATAGTATCCATTCCCCTGATCCCCGAACCCGCCAATATTGGTGATGACCATGCGGTATACCATGCCCAGGATTTTTACGGCAATCTGCGCAAGCAGGATGATCGATACATTGATCATAAACGATTGTTTTTTTGCCTTTTTTTCCATGCTGTACGTATCCTTTCAAATTTTCACAATATTTCTTATTATACGTCTTTTTGCCATGAGAATCAATACTTATCGGAAGAAATTCACAAAATAAACGGCAGAATTTACAAATTCCGGCGGTTATCCCTTGACAGCGGCAGCATAAAATTATAGAATATATACCCATAGGAGCGTGAGATACATGTTGATTACAAAGGCGCCGAAGGGTACCGAGGATTTGCTGCCGCAGAACAGCTACAGATGGCAGTTTATTGAACGGAATTTCAGAGAGGTATGCGATAATTTCGGCTACAGCGAAATCCGCGTGCCGACCTTTGAGCATACGGAATTATTTGAGCGGGGCGTCGGGGACACGACGGATGTGGTGCAGAAGCAGATGTACACCTTTTTGGATAAAGGCGGTCGGAGCGTGACACTGCGGCCCGAGGGGACGGCTTCTGTGGCCCGGAGCTTTCTGCAGAACGGGCTGTTTTCTATGCCGCTTCCCATGAAAACCTATTACGACGTGGCCTGTTTCCGCTATGAGAATAAACAGAAGGGGCGCCTCAGGGAATTCCACCAGCTGGGCGTGGAAGTTTTTGGGGCTAAGGGTCCGTCAATTGATGCAGAGGTCATTTCCCTGGCGCTGGCGTTCTTAAAAAATGTCGGCCTGTCGGATTTAACCGTGCACATCAACAGCATCGGCTGCCCGTCCTGCCGGAAAAAATACAACGAAATTTTAAAGGACTATTTCCGCCCAAAGCTGGACCAACTGTGCTCCACCTGCCAAGACCGGTTTGAGCGCAACCCGCTGCGGATTTTGGACTGTAAATCGGAAGTGTGCCGGGAATTGGGCAAGGATGCGCCGGTGCTTTTAGACTATATCTGTGAGGATTGCCGGGCGCATTTTGAGGAATTAAAAGCTACGCTGCGTACAATTGGCATTCAATTTGAAATAGATCCCGGCATTGTCCGCGGTCTGGATTACTATACAAAAACGGTATTTGAAATCATTAGCGGGCCGTTTACCATCTGCGGCGGCGGGCGGTATGACGGGCTGATTGAGGAGTTCGGCGGCGACCCGACGCCCGGGATTGGATTTGCATTGGGTATCGAGCGGCTGCTGATCCGCCTGGATGAAACAGGCGTTGTGATCCCAAAGGAAAACGGCCTGGATTTATACGTTGCGCCGTTGGGCGGCCGCGCCGCGCAGTACGTGCAAAAATTGGTGTTTGATTTGCGCAATAGCGGCGTCAAAACTGAAACCGACCACATGAAGCGCGGGTTAAAGCCGCAGATGAAATACGCCGACAAGTTGCACTGCAAATACAGCGTGGTCATCGGGGATAACGAAATTGATACCGGCATCGTGCAGCTGAAAAACATGCAGACCGGCGCGCAGCAGGAAGTGGCAATCGATGCAATTTCTGAATTTATTAAGGGGGAAAAATAAATGGAAACACTACATGGCATGAAACGGACGCACCGCTGCGCCGAGCTGGGCGAGGAGCACATTGGGCAGGAGGTCGTCGTGATGGGGTGGACGCAGACCTACCGCCAGCTCGGCGCGCTGACGTTCATTGATTTGCGCGACATCAGCGGCATCGTGCAGCTGTCCTTTGCAGAAGCGCTTTCCAAAGAGGCCTTTGAAAAAGCCCAGACCGTGCGGAACGAGTTTGTGCTGGCAGCCCGCGGAACGGTGGTTCTGCGCTCCTCCATCAATGATAAAATTAAGACCGGGCGAATCGAGATCCAAGTGTCAGAGCTGCGGATTCTGAACAAGGCGGAAACGCCGCCGTTTGCCATCGAAGAGCATTCCAACGTCAAGGATGAAAACCGGCTCAAATTTAGATATCTGGATTTACGCCGGCCGGATTTACAGCATAACTTGATTATCCGCCATAAAATTGCGCAAATTGCGCGGAATTTCTATTCTGAAAATGGGTTCCTTGAAATTGAAACGCCGGTGCTGATGAAGAGCACGCCGGAGGGCGCGCGGGATTATCTGGTTCCCAGCCGGGTGCATCCGGGGAAATTTTACGCGTTGCCCCAATCACCCCAGCAGTACAAGCAATTGCTGATGGTTGCAGGTATGGACCGCTATTTCCAGATTGCAAAATGCTTCCGGGATGAGGATTTGCGGGCAGACCGCCAGCCTGAATTTACACAGATCGATTTGGAGATGTCCTTTGTCGAAGCGGAGGACGTCATGCATATCAATGAGCAGTTTATCGCAAAGCTGTTCAAGGACATCTTGGGAAAAGAAATCAAGTTGCCGCTGCGGCAGATCCGGTATCAGGAAGCGATGGAACGGTTTGGTTCTGATAAGCCGGATACCAGGTTTGGGCTGGAATTACAGGATATTTCTGAAATTGTGAAAAACTGCGGGTTTAAAGTCTTTTCCGGCGCGGTTGTAAGCGGCGGCAGCGTCCGCGGTATCAATATCAAAGGCGGCGCGGAACGCTTCAGCCGAAAAGAAATTGATGCGCTGGGCGAATTTGTTAAAACCTACCGGGCAAAGGGGCTTGCTTGGCTGTCCATCGGCGCCGAGGGGAACAAGTCCTCCTTTGCAAAATTTTTAACAGAAGCGGAAATTGCAGCCATCATTGATGCTGTAAAGGGTGAAACCGGCGATTTGCTTGTTTTTGTGGCAGATCAGAACGAGGTCGTTTTCGATTCCCTGGGCGCATTGCGCCTGGAAGTGGCGAAAAAATTGAATTTAATTGACGGCAGTCAATTTGATTTATTGTGGGTAACGGAATTTCCGCTGTTGGAATACAGCGAAGAGGAAGGACGGTTTACTGCAAAGCATCATCCCTTTACAGCGCCGATGGACGAGGATATTGCGCTGCTGAACACCGCGCCGGAAAAGGTGCGGGCAAAGGCATATGATATTGTCATCAACGGCTGCGAAGCAGGCGGCGGCAGCATCCGGATTTATAATTCCGATTTGCAGCAAAAGATGTTTGAGACGCTGGGCTTTTCTCAGGAGGAAGCCTGGGCGCGGTTCGGATATCTGCTGGAAGCCTTCAAATACGGCACGCCGCCCCATGGCGGCATGGCATACGGATTGGACCGTTTGGTCATGCTGTTGACAGGCTGCGACAACATTAAAGATGTGATCGCTTTCCCGAAGGTGCAGAATGCATCGGAATTGATGACAAATGCGCCGGATGTTGTGGATCAGAAGCAGTTGGATGAGTTATCTATTGCAATTGTAAAGAA
>DVND01000133.1 GCA_018714645.1 Candidatus Avimonoglobus intestinipullorum | reverse complement strand
GTAAAATAAAAATAGGAGTAAAATAAACTGGCAAGATCTATATGCCTGCGGCGTTATGAAGCTGGAATTATTGCCGCAGTTTAAATTTAAAAGGATTGGAACGAAACGATATGGAAAAAAATTGGCATGCAAAATGGATTTGTGACCGGCAGTTTGCGGAATTGGAGCCGCTGGCGCTGTTTCATAAAGAGCTGGCAGCAGTTGAAGCGCCGGTGCACCGGGAGGATTTGAAAAACCGGCATATGCTGGTCCGGAAGCGGTTCACGGTGGGGCGGCTTCCCGTGCGGGCGGAACTGCACATCTCCGCTGATGACTATTACAAGGTGTATATCAATGGGAAATTTGTGGGGCAGGGGCCAGCCCCTGCTTATCATACCCACTATTATTATAATGCCTATCCCGTCGCGGATTTCCTGCATGAAGGAGAAAATATCATCGCGGTGCATGTGTATTATCAGGGGCTGGTGAACCGGGTGTGGAACAGCGGCGACTACCGGCAGGGGCTGATTGCGGAGCTGTTTTTGGACGGCGCACCGGCGCTGTGGACGGACGACACCTGGCGGTATGCGCAAGCCGCGGAATTTTATGCAATGGAGACAACGGGCTATCAGACGCAGTTTTTGGAACACATCGATTTCCGGAAAGCCCGGAAGGGTTGGCGGGAATTGGATTTTGACGACACGGGCTGGGATACTGCGGCAGTGCGCCGGGCGGACGACCACCAGTTGTTTTTGCAGGAAGCGCCGCCCCTGGATGTTTACAGGATTGCGCCGCAGCGTGTGGAACAGTTGTCCCAACGGCATTGGCTGATTGATTTCGGCCATGAGCTCACAGGCCGGCTGACGCTGACCGCAAAAGGTGCGCCGGGGCAGAAACTCATCATCCGCTGCGGCGAAGAGCTGCAGCCGGACGGGAAAAGCGTCCGGTATGAGATGCGCTGCGGCTGCACCTATGAGGAAACGCTGATCCTTTCGGGCGGGACGGACGTCCTGGAACAGTATGACTACAAAGGGTTCCGGTATGCGGAGGTGCTCTCGGATACGCCCCATGTGTGGGATATCGGGGCGGTTGTGCGGCACTATCCGATCCGGAAGGCGGCGGTGTTTCAATCTTTTGTGCCGTTGTTGAATGAGATCTGGGAGCTGTGCAAAAACGGCGTGCAGTATGGAAGCCAGGAGGCGTTTTTGGATTGCCCCACCAGGGAAAAGGGGCAGTATCTGGGGGATATGACCATCACCGCCCAGGTGCACGGCTATATCAGCGGCGACTTGCGGCTCTATAAAAAAGCGCTGCGGGAGTTTGCCCGTTCGGCAGCGGTCTGCCCGGGGCTTTTGTGCTGTGCGCCCGGCAGCTTTATGCAGGAGATTGCTGATTTTTCCCTGTTGTATCCGCAGCAGCTTTTGACCTATTACTGGCACAGCGGCGACTTGGAGCTATTGCGGGAGCTGTACCCTTATGCAGCGGGGGTTGCTGCGTATTTCCGGCAGTATGAACGCGAAGACGGGTTGCTGGCGGATGTTTTGGAAAAGTGGAATATTGTGGATTGGCCCGAAAATGCGCGGGATGGATATGATTTTGACCTGTCTGTGGGCAAGTCCCATGGATGCCACAATGTGCTGAATGCGTTCTATTATGGGGCGTTGGCGGCGCTGGATCGCATCCGGGAACAATTGGGGCTTGCGCCTGAAAAGGAGCGGGCGGCGCGGCTGAAAGAGGCCTATATCCGCGCATTTTTCCGGGACGGCCTGTTCCGGGACAGCGAAACGACGGAACATGCATCGCTGCATTCCAATGCCATCGCATTGTATTTTGACCTGGTCCCGCCGGATCAGAAGCAACAGGTTGTTCCATTCATAAAAGAGAAGGGCATGCGCTGCAGCGTTTATTTTGCCTATTATCTCATGAAAGGGCTTGCAAAAGCGGGAGAACATGCCTATGTGTACCAACTACTCACGGATAGAGGGCCCCAGTCCTGGCACAACATGCTGGCCGAAGGCGGCACCGCCTGCTTTGAGGCCTGGGGCAAGGAGCAGAAATGGAATACCAGCCTGTGCCATCCCTGGGCCAGCAGCCCGGTTTTGATTTTAATTGAGGATATCATCGGCCTGACGCCTGCGCAGCCGGGCTGGCGGGAATGGGTGTACCGGCCCCATATCCCTGCGGAGCTGGAGGAGATCACATTGCAGTTTTGTACAGCCGCCGGCGTGCTGCACTATGAATTTAACAGGGCGGCGCAAAAATTGGAAATCAAGCTGCTTTAGCGCCATGCCGTTTCCGCCGGCGCACTGCATTTTTTATTGCTAGGGCTTGACAAAACCATGGATTTGGTAGTATGATACTTATTATCAATATTTTGGAGGGAATGTTATGAAAAAAGTTTTGGCAATTGCGGCTGCGGCGGTGCTGTCGGCATCGGTTTTAGCAGGATGTACCGGCGGGACGGATCAAAGCGCCGGCGGCGATACGGTTACAATCGGCGGTATTGGCCCGCTCACGGGCGACGCAGCGTCTTACGGCATCTCCGTGAAAAACGGCGGCGAGCTGGCAGTTGAAGAAATCAATGCAGCCGGCGGTATCAATGGCAAGCAGATCGTATATTTGTACGAGGATGACGAAAACGACGCCCAGAAGGCCATCAACGCCTATAACCGTTTGATGGACCAGGGCATGCAGGTGCTGATGGGCACCGTCACCAGCAACCCCTGTATTGCGGTGGCGGACGAATCTGTGAAGGACGGGATCCTGCAGCTTTCCCCCAGCGGCTCCGCAAAGGATTGCACCAAAAATCCAAATGGGTTCCGGATCTGCTTTACAGACCCGCAGCAGGGTGAAAAAATGGCGGAATACATTTGGAACGAGGAGAAGCTTACAAAAATCGCCGTGATTTATGATTCCAGCGATTCATACAGCACGGGCATCAAGGATGCGTTCAGGGAAAAGTTCACAGCGCTGGGCGGGACGGTTGTCACCGAAGAGGCCTTTGTGAGCGGGGATAAGGATTTTAAAGCGCAGCTGACAAAAATCAGCGGTACCGATGCGGAGGGCCTGTTCCTGCCGTTCTATTACACCGAGGTCGCATATGTGGTAGACCAGGCGAAGAGCCTTGGATTGCAGCTTCCGTATTTCGGCTGTGACGGCTGGGACGGCGTTATCGACCAGCTCAAGGGCAATACGGAAGCCATTGAAGGCGCGGTATTCCTGACCCCCTTTATTGCGACGGCGGAAAAGGAAAATATTGCACAGTTTGTGCAGGCCTATGAAGCGAAGTACAATGAAACGCCGGATCAGTTTGCGGCGGATGCATACGATGCGATTTATGTCATCAAAGCGGCAATTGAAAAGGCCGGGGAAATGGATAACGATAAGATCATCCAGGCCATGACGGAGATTGAAGTGGACGGTGTGACGGGGCAAATGTCCTTTACGGCGGACGGCGAACCGGATAAGGTTGCGAATTTTGCAGTTATTCAAAATGGGGAATACATTATAAAATAAAAAAATGGGGACGCAGCACATGCGTTCCCGTTTTTTTATGGGCGGATGCCGCGAAAAGTATTGTTTTAACACAGAATATGTGATATAATGGATATCATATATGAAAAAAATTGTTCGATAGATGGATGGGGTGGTTTAATTGTTAATCCAGCAGTTGATCAACGGCTTGAACCTGGGAAGCATTTATGCGTTGATTGCACTTGGGTATACGATGGTTTACGGAATTGCGAAGATGCTGAATTTTGCCCACGGGGACGTCATCATGGTGGGCGGCTTCACGATGCTCGTGACACTGACGGCGCTGGGGGCGTCTTTAGGCGCAAACCCGATACTGCTTACGGGGGCGGCGGTTCTGGCCAGCGTGGCCGTTTGTACAGTACTGGGCGTTTTGATTGAGAAAATTGCGTACAAGCCGCTGCGGAATGCATCACCGTTGACTGTGTTGATTACGGCGATCGGCGTCAGTTATTTCCTGCAAAGCCTGTCCCTGTTGATTTTTGGTTCCAATGCCCGCAGGGTGAATGACTTCTTCCATCTGGGGAACATCGCGCTGGGGGACGTGTCCATCAGCGGCAATACCGTGTTGACGCTGGCGGTAACGGTTTTGATTATGATCGGCTTGACGCTGTTTATCCGCAAAACAAAAACCGGCCGGGCGATGCTGGCGGTTTCGGAGGACAAAGGCGCGGCGGAATTGATGGGCGTCAATGTAAATAGGACGATTTCCGTCACCTTTGCCATCGGTTCTGCGCTGGCGGCAGTGGCGAGTATTTTGTATCTGGCTTCGTTCAACTCCTATGTAGACCCGTATATGGGGTCGCTGCCGGGCATCAAGGCGTTTGTTGCGGCGGTGCTGGGCGGTATCGGCTCTGTGCCCGGCGCCATGATCGGCGGGATCCTGCTGGGATTGATCGAAACGATTACCAAAGCCTATATTTCCACCAATATCGCCGACGCCATTGTGTTCAGCGTGTTGATTATCGTTCTGTTGGTGCGGCCGACGGGCCTGCTGGGTAAAAAAAGGATGGAGAAGGTATAACATGATGAAAAACAAAAAGTTCAGAAGCTTTATAATCAATGTTGGAATTATAGTAGCCCTCTATCTGGTTCTGACGGTGCTGATCCAGCAGGGCATCCTTTCCAGGAGCATGCGCAACCTGCTGGTGCCCATTGGGATTAACATCATTTTGGCGGTGTCCCTGAACCTGACGGTAGGTTTTCTGGGCGAGCTGAGCCTGGGGCACGCGGGGTTTATGTCCTGCGGCGCGTATGCCGGCTGCATTTTCGCAGTGCATTCCGGCCTGCCGCCTGCGGTTGCCTTCCCGATTGCAATTTTAATCGGCGGGCTGACAGCAGCGGTATTCGGCGTCATTATCGGCATCCCGGCCCTGCGCCTGCGCGGGGACTATCTGGCGATCGTAACGCTGGCCTTTGGTGAAATTATCCGGTCGATTTTTACCAGCCTGACCATCACCGGCGGCGCGAAAGGGCTGCAGGGGATTCCCAGGATGATGGATTTTAACATTATTTTTATTGCGGCGGTTATCACCGTCGTCTTGATTGCCAATTTGGTGAAATCCCGCCACGGCCGCGCTATCTGTTCCATAAGGGACAATGTGATTGCGGCGGAATCCGCGGGGATCAATGTGGTATATTATAAGCTGCTGACGTTTGTCGTTTCCGCGTTTTTTGCGGGCGTGGCGGGTGTGCTGTACGGGTTCAACGTCGGGCAGTTGACGCCGCCAACCTTCGATTTCAATAAATCCATTGAAATCCTGGTTATGGTGGTTATGGGCGGTATGGGCTCCATTCCGGGCTCCATCATTGCGGCGGCTGTGATCACGATGCTGCCGGAGCTGCTGCGCGATCTGGATAAGTACCGTCTGTTGATTTATGCGGTGGTACTGATTGCGGTGATGATCCTGAACGCGTCGCCGCGGTTTATTGCCATGAAGGAGAATATGCGGAACAAACTGCGGTTTGGGAAGAACAGGAGGGTGGCGGAATAATGGCATTGTTGGAAGTGACAAAGCTGGGGATCACCTTTGGCGGCCTGCATGCAGTGGAGGATTTTTCCATGCAGATTGAAAAAGGCCAGCTTTATGGCCTGATTGGGCCGAACGGTGCGGGGAAAACCACGGTGTTCAACCTACTGACGGGTGTGTACAAGCCCACAAAGGGCAGTTTCTGTCTGGACGGCGAGGATTTGACGGGGAAGTCATCCATTGAAATTAATAAAAAGGGGATTGCGCGGACGTTTCAAAATATCCGTTTGTTCCATAAAATGTCGGTGATAGACAATGTGAAGGTCGGCCTGCATAATCAGCATGGCTATGGGATTTTTACCAGTTTTTTCAGGCTGCCGCGGTATTTTCAAGAAGAAAAGAATATTGACCGGGAGGCGGTGGAGCTGCTGAAGGTGTTCGGCCTGGAGCGGGAGCGGGATTATCTCGCCTCCAACCTGCCCTACGGGAAACAGCGGAAGCTGGAAATTGCGCGGGCGCTGGCGACCAGGCCAAAGCTGCTGCTGCTGGACGAGCCGGCAGCAGGGATGAACCCCAACGAAACGGCGGAATTGATGGAAACAATTAAGTTCGTCCGCGATCAATTTGATATGACCATTCTGTTGATTGAGCACGATATGCGCCTGGTGGCGGGTATATGCGAGCGGTTGTCGGTGCTGAACTTTGGGCAGGAGCTGGCCAGCGGGGAGACGGCGGCGGTTTTGAACAACCCGGCGGTCATCACCGCATATCTGGGCGAATAGAAAGGACGGGACTCCCATGGCAATGTTGACTGTAGCGGATTTACAGGTATATTATGGCGTTATCCAGGCGGTTAAGGGCGTGTCTTTCGAGGTGAATGAAGGGGAGGTCATCGCGCTGATCGGCGCCAATGGCGCGGGAAAAACCACCATTTTGCACACCATTACGCGGCTGGTGAACGCCAAGGCGGGCAGCGTGGAATTTGAGGGGCAGAACCTTTTGAAGCTGCCGGCGCATAAAATTGTGTCGCTGGGGATGGCACACGTCCCGGAGGGGCGGCGCATCTTCCAGGAATTATCCGTGTTTGAAAACCTGAAGCTGGGCGCGTTTACGCTGACGGACAAAAAGAAGATAAATGAAAATTTGAAAATGGTTTACCGGCGGTTCCCGCGGCTGGAGGAGCGGCGGAACCAGATCGCCGGGACGCTGTCCGGCGGCGAGCAGCAGATGCTGGCCATAGGGCGGGCGTTGATGTCCAATCCAAAAATCATTTTGATGGATGAGCCATCCATGGGGCTGTCGCCGCTGTTGGTGACGGAAATTTTCGATATCATCCGCGAGGTTTCCCAAAGCGGGACGACGGTCCTGCTGGTGGAGCAGAATGCGAAAAAGGCGCTGGCCATTGCAGACCGGGCGTACGTGCTGGAGACGGGGAAGATTGTATTGAGCGGCAGCGCAAAAGAGATGATGGATAACGATCAGGTGAAAAAAGCCTATCTGGGCGAATAAAAAAATAAAAGCGCCAAGATTCTTGGTGCTTTTATTTTGGTGGTATATATGATAAAAGGGTATATGATAGTATGCATGCCGCATACTATATTCCTATTATGGCAGTTCAAAAAGGTTTTATGCATCAAATCATAAAAAAAGCATCCCTAAGGATGCTTTTTTAGGAAGGTATTAAAAAAGGGGGTTGCTCCTGCCTTGCGGCAGGAGCGTTATGAAAAAAAGGATGGTTTTATCGATGCTCCGATCGATAGGGGTTTATATCAAGTAAAAACTAATTGTCTGAATCAGTGGGAACATCCTCCCCAAGCTGCACGTTGATGTCCAGCATCTCACCATTCCGGAGAATTGTCAGGTTCAGATAGTCTCCCGGAGATTTTTTATCGCGGATTTCATTCAATTCGGCAGATGTTGTGATTGCCGTGCCGTCTGCTTTGACAATCAAATCGCCGGCCTGAACGCCCGCTTGCGCCGCGCCGCTGCCCTCTGTGACGCTGTCAACCAACAGGCCGCTGTTTGTTTCCCGCACCATGATGCCTACCAATGGGCGGCCGGAAACATAACCGTTGTTGATCAAATCGTCAATAATGGGTTTTGCTTCGGAAATTGCGATGGCAAAGCCAATGCCTTCAACTTCCGTATCGGACAGCTTAATGGTGTTGATACCAATAACCTCCCCGCGGCTGTTTACCAGCGCGCCGCCGGAATTACCGGGGTTGATCGCTGCGTCTGTCTGGATCAGGTTGTAGGTTTTGTTGTCCACCGTCATGGTACGGTTTACCGCGCTGACAACGCCGGCGGTCACTGTACCTGCAAGTTCCTGTCCTAGCGGGTTGCCGATGGCAACTGCCAATTCGCCGACCTGGACGGTTTCGGAATCGCCGAGGGTTGCCGCCGGCAGGCCGCTCTTATCTATTTTTAACACCGCCAGATCGGATTTTTCATCGGCCCCTACAAGCGTAGCGGTGTACTCTTCGCTTGTATTCAAGATGACCGATATTTCCGTTGCGCCGTCAATAACATGCTGGTTGGTTACGATGTAGCCATCCTCGCTGATGATGATGCCCGACCCGCTGCCCTGTTCAATCAATTCGTCACTGTTAGGGTCGCTGGTGTAATAGGTGCGCCCTGTGAAGGGGTCGTAGTACCGCTGGGGGGTAACCTTTGTTTTATTAATGACGCCCACACAGCTTGGGCCGACCTTCGCCGCTATTTCTGTAACAGACATTTCGCTGTTCCCAAAGCTGAAAGTGGATGTGTTTGTAACGCCGCTCAGCGTGGAAGAAGTGGTAGTCTGCGGGGTTTCAGGCTGGGACTGCATATAATAATACGCCCCGCCGCCGATGCTGCCGATGGTTACCAGGCTGGCCGCCAGTGCGGAGCACAGGCACGGCACCCAGATGCGGTTCTTCTTTTGCTTTTTCGGTTTATGTTCATATATAATCATGTCCGTTGAATCGGTGTAAGGATACTTTTTCATAAATAACGCCTCCATTAAATATGATTTAAAAGATTAGTTTCTTATCTGTTGCCTTCCTTGTTGATTTAACTATAGTGTACAACAAGAATTTGTCATCCGTATGAATAAAAAGTAAAAAAGATATATTTTTTTTATGAATAAATTGTGAATGCAGCGGCGGATTTGCTTGACATGGGCGGGAAAAGGGAGTAAAATGGTTCTAAATGCAAATCATTTGCAACTGAGGGGGATTTGATGAAAAAGCTTCTTATGATATTAAGTGTCTTGCTGGTATCTGCCTGTGCGCCGGCGGAGCGGACGGACGACGGAAAGGTGACAGTATACACATCCTTTTATGCCATGTATGATTTTACAAAACAGCTCGCGGGCGATACGGCGGCGGTGGAAAATCTCGTGCCGGTGGGCGTGGAGCCCCATGACTGGGAACCGTCGCCGGAGGATATCGTAAAGCTGGAGCAGGCGGATGTTTTTGTCTACAGCGGCAAAGGGATGGAGAGCTGGTGTGAACAAGTGCTGGGGACGTTGGAAAATCAGGATTTGATTGTGGTGGAAGCGGCAAAAGACGTCCCGGAGCTGACGGCTGATGGCGCCGTTGACCCGCATGTATGGCTGGACCCGGCAAATGCGCGGATCCAGATGGAAGCAATTGCGGACGCGTTGGTTCAGGCCGATCCCGCCAATGAAGCGGCCTATCGGGAGCGGCTTGCCGGCTGCACGGCGCAGCTGGAGCAATTGGATGCCGCTTATCGGGAGCAATTGGCGGCCTGCCCGCGGAAGGATATCATCGTATCCCATGCGGCGTACGGGTATCTGTGCAATGCATATGGATTGCAGCAAACGGCCATTGAAGGCTTGGCGGCGGACAGCGACGCCTCCCCAGCGCGGCTGGCGGAAATTGTGGATTTAATTCGGGCAAACGATATTCATTATATATTTTTTGAAGAGCTGGTGCAGAGCAAGGCCGTGGATACGCTGATACAGGAGACCGGCGTAGAGGCGTTGGCGCTGAGCCCCTTTGAGGGGGATGCAGAAGGGCGGGGGTATTTTACGGTCATGGAAGAAAATCTGGAAAATTTGGTCACCGCCCTGCAATGATTGGAGTAAAATATGGAGCTTTTAAAAGTTGAAAATCTGTGTTTTCACTATGAAAAGGAACTGGTGCTGGATCGCGTCTGCTTCTCTTTGGAGGCGGGCGATTTCCTCGGCGTCATTGGTGAAAACGGGACAGGGAAAACGACATTGATGAAAATTATCCTGGGGCTTTTGCCTTATGACAGCGGGAACATCACCCTGTTCGGGCAGGATCGGCGGCAATTCCGGGATTTGGAAAAGATCGGGTACGTATCTCAAAAGGCGAATTCCTTCAACAGCGCCTTCCCCGCCACGGTGGAGGAAGTGGTGGCGGCAAACCTCCATACAGGCCTGCGGCTGTTCGGCAGAAGGCCCGCAGAACAGCAAACGCGGGTGGAGCGGGCGCTGGCGGCGGTGGGTATTTCAGATTTGAAAAACCGTATGATCGGGCAGCTGTCCGGCGGGCAGCAGCAGCGCGTATTTATCGCCCGGACGCTGGTGAACCGGCCGGAGCTGCTGTTTCTGGATGAACCGACGGTGGGGGTGGATGCCCGGTCTGTTACGGCGATTACGGCGCTGCTGCAAGATCTGAACCGGCAGGGCATTACTATGGTCATGACCAATCACGACACCCACGCCTTAAAGGCGGTGGCAAATAAAATTTTGATCCTGTCCGAGGATGGCAGGGCACGATTAGAGGTGAACAACTGATGCCGGGGATTTTTACATATGCATTTATGCAGAAGGCGCTGCTGACAGCGGTTTGTATTTCGGTCATTGCGCCCTGTATCGGGCTGGTGATTGTATTGAAGCGCCTGTCAGCGATTGGGGACGCCACTTCCCATACGGCGCTGGCAGGGATTGCGTTCGGGCTGGCATTTGGGCTGAACCCCGTTTTGGGAGCGGTGGTGTTTTCGCTGCTGGCGGTGCTGAGCATTGAAGGACTGCGCAAATATTTTGGAAAATATGCCGAGATATCCACAACGGTGGTGTTGTCGGCGGGCGTGGGCCTGACGGCGGTGTTTTCCGGTTTCATTACCGGGGCCGGCGCGAACCTGAACAGCTTTTTATTTGGCTCCATTGTGGCGGTGTCGGATTTTGAGTTGGCGCTGACGGTGGGGCTGTCTGTGGTGGTGCTGGCGGTTTCTGTCCTATTATATAGGGATCTTTTTTTCATCAGCTTCGATGAGGAGGCGGCGCGGCTGGGCGGCGTGCGGGTGAAGGCGGTGAACGTGGTGTTTATGCTGCTGACGGCTATCACGGTTTCCGTGGCCTCCAGGACTGTGGGTGCGCTGATGATTTCTTCATTGATGGTAATCCCCGTAGCGTGCGCGCTGACGGTGGCAAAAAGCTATCGGCAAGCGTTTGTGTTTTCCATCCTGTTTGCGCTGTTTTTTACGCTGGCGGGGTTGATCCTGGCGTATTATCTCGATTTAAAGCCGGGCGGGACCATTGTCCTGATGGGCGTGGCGGTATTGCTGGTGATGATGGCTGTCAAAGGGAGGCGGTAGCATGCGGGATTTGCTGGGCGAGATGCACATTAAGAAAACGCGCCAACGCCTGGATATTGTGGCGGCGCTGGAGCAGGCGGACAAGCCCTTGTCCGCCGAGGAAGTATTACAAAAATGTGAAAAAATGTCACTTTCAACCGTGTACCGCAATTTGGAGCGGCTTTGCGAATTGGGCGCCGTGGAAAAACAGACGCTGGCGAAGGATGGGCGCGGCGTATATGAACTGGTTTCCGGTGAACACGCCCACTACGCCATTTGCCTGTCCTGCCATGAAAAAATTTACCTGCATCATTGCCCGTTGCAGGATCCTGAACTGGAGGGATTCACCGTCACCGGGCATAAGATCGAGGTTTATGGGTACTGCGCAAAATGTGGGAAATAAAACTGTTCACAATTTTGTAACAAATTCTTCACAAGATGAACGTTGACGTTTTACGTCGGATGTGTTAGAATACAACAGTATTCGAATAATAAAGGGTGTATGATCATGAAAAAGATAGTCAGTGTAATCACTGCCGGCTTGCTGGTGCTGCCCAGCGCTGCGCAGGCTTCTGACCTCAGCCAGTGGGCGGCGTCGAATTTTGAAATGGCGAGCCGTTCGGGGCTGGTTTCTTCCAATATTGTGGAGAATAATTTGCAGGGGAATATCACCAGGGAAGAATTCTGCGAATTGATTATGAATTTATATAGGACGATTGCCAGCAACCCCCTGGTGGATGTGGAGCTGGAATCCCCCTTTGTGGACTGCACAAACACGGCGGTGGTACAGGCGTATAACCGCGGCATTGTTTCCGGGCGTACGGAGGATACGTTTGACCCCCAGGGTTTTGTCACACGGCAGGAGATGTCGAAAATGCTGGTCAATACGTTGAAGGCGGCGGAGGTCAGCGTCGTGGTGCTCAAGTCAGAGATCGACGCGTTGACGCAGGAATTTGACGATATCAGCGATACGGCGGACTGGGCCGGGATCGAACTGGCGATTGCGCTGAAATACGGTATTATCTGCGGTGTGGACGACCGTTCGGTGGACCCGCTGGGGTACGCCACCCGTGAACAGGCAATCTCCCTGATGGACCGCACATATTCGCAGTTTGCTGAAAACAAAATTTCTTACAGCGCGCCGGAATGCACTTCCGTATATGATGGGTTTGTCACCGCGGAGGATGTGGAGCTGGAGTGGATTCCCATTGACCAGGCCGTAAGCTACAAGGTGATTTTAAAGGATCACACGTACGAGCCGGTGCAGGTGCTGGAAACAAAGAAAACCAATGCCGCTATCCCGGCGGATACGCTGGTGAGCGGGACGGAGTATACGGTGACCATCGGGACGGTGCTGGAAAACGGCGTTGAAGTGTTCAGCAACCCGATAAACTTTATTTATAAAGAGCAGAATGCGACGACGATCGTCCCCCAGACGCAGGAGGCGCTGTCGGCCAAGGAGCAGCGTGTATTCCCGGGCGGCGTGTATTTCACGTCCGCGGAAGAGGCTTCGGCCCATATGAAAACGGTGGAAGTGCCTGTATGGGTGCTGAAGGCCGACGGGACGAAGGTCAGCTCCACCCGGAGTTTGACGGTAAATGAGAATTTGGCGGAGGATGTTGTCAATATCTTCACGGAAATTTATAACGACCCGTCCCAGTTCCCAATCAAGGATGTGGGCGGCTATAGCTGGCGGACGACGGCATTTGGAAGCGTTTCACAGCACAGCTATGGAACCTGTATTGATATCAATTATCAGGAAAATTATTATTGCCAGCCGGACGGTACGGCCATCACCGGCAAGTATTGGAAGCCGGGCGAAGACCCCTATTCCATTGAAGAGGATGGGATCGTTGTCAGGACTTTTGCAAAATACGGGTTTTTGTGGGGCGGCAACGCCTGGGGCGCAGACGGCCTGCGGGATTATATGCATTTTACGTACTTAGGCAAATAAAAAAAACGGTATGGATTCCATACCGTTTTTTTATTTGCCGTAATTGCGCAGCACCATTTGGATAAAGTCGCGGTTATTTTCTGTATTTTTTAAATATTGCAGCAAAAGCCCCATCGTATCTATGGAGGATTGGCGCTGCATTTCCCGGCGGATGGCCCAGGAGGCCTCCCGTTCTTCCGGGGTCAGGAGGTCTTCCTCCCGCCGCGTCCCGGATTTTAAAATATCGATGGCCGGGAAAATCCGCTTTTCCTGCAAGCCGCGGTCCAGCTTCAGTTCCATGTTGCCGGTACCTTTAAATTCTTCGAAAATCACATCGTCCATGCGGCTGCCGGTTTCAACAAGCGCGGTGGCAAGGATGGTCAGGCTCCCGCCCTCCTCAATATTGCGCGCCGCGCCGAAGAATTTCTTTGGCTTGATGAGCGCGTCCGGATCCAACCCGCCGGACAGCGTGCGCCCGGTGGGGGCCACGGTCAGGTTGTATGCGCGGGCCAGCCGGGTGATGGAATCCAGCAAAATCACCACGTCTTTTTTTTGTTCCACCAACCGCTGGGCGCGCTCCAGGACCATTTCCGCCACCTTGGTGTGGTTTTCCGGCGTCTGGTCGAAGGTGGAGTAAATCACGTCGCCGTCAATGGAACGCTTCATGTCCGTCACTTCCTCCGGCCGTTCGTCAATCAGCAGGACGATCAGCGTCACGTCCGGGTGGTTTTTGGAAATAGACTGGGCAATCTGCTTGATCAGCGTGGTTTTGCCCGCCTTTGGCGGCGCCACAATCATGCCCCGCTGGCCTTTGCCGATGGGGGCGATGATATCCAGCAGCCGGGATGCATATTTGGTTTTGTTGCCCGTGTCCAGCGTCAGCTTTTCCGTGGGATAGATCGGCGTCAGGCGTTCAAAATTTTTCCGTTTGAGCGCCACGTCAATGGGATCCCCGTTAATGGATTTGACGAACAGCAGCGGCGAATATTTGTCCTCCTCCTGGGAGGGGCGGCTGTCGCCGCGGATTTCGTCGCCGGTTTTCAGGTTGAACCGCCGGATTTGCGTGGGCGACACATATACGTCGCTGTCGCTGGGGCGGTAGTTCTCAAACCGCAGGAAGCCAAAGCCGTCGGCCATCACGTCCAGCACGCCGCAAACCTCCACCACGTCGCTGGGGCGTTTACGTTCCGGGCGCTTTTCGGCCTGCGCCTGTTTTTGCGCCTCTTCCCGGTGCCGGCGTATTAATGCGATAATTTCATCCTTTTTCAGGGCGGACACCTTTGGGATGCCCAGCCCCATTGCAAGCTGTTTCAATTC
This sequence comes from Candidatus Avimonoglobus intestinipullorum, assembly GCA_018714645.1. Classification (GTDB taxonomy): domain Bacteria; phylum Bacillota; class Clostridia; order UBA1381; family UBA1381; genus Avimonoglobus; species Avimonoglobus intestinipullorum. The sequence goes on along the minus strand of DVND01000133.1, from coordinate 9,090 downwards.
TTCACGGGTTTTTCGCTCCAGTGCGATTCCGTCTTGCATATATACCTCTTTTCTCAGTCATCCAGCATGACTGCGCCCTGCATCGCGGAGGAGACCATCTTGGAGTACCGCTTCAGATACCCGGTCTTGATACGCGGTTCGTTGGGTTTCCAGCCTATTTTGCGCCGTTCCAGTTCTTTGTCGGATACCAGCACGTTCAGGATGCAGTTGTCAATATCAATTTCTATCATATCCCCGGTTTTTATAAAAGCGATAGGCCCGCCCTCCATGGCCTCCGGCGACACATGCCCGATTGCCGCGCCGCGGGTTGCGCCGGAGAAGCGCCCGTCAGTGATGAGCGCCACGTCCTTATCCAGCCCCATGCCGCAGATAGCGGAGGTGGGGGAGAGCATCTCCCGCATGCCCGGGCCGCCTTTCGGCCCTTCATAGCGGATGACCACCACGTCGCCCTTGACGATTTCCCCCGCATAGATTGCGGCGATGGCGTCGTCCTCGCTGTCATAGACCTTTGCGGGGCCGGTGTGTTTGAGCATCTCCGGCGCCACGGCACTCCGTTTGACCACGGAGCCGTCCACCGCCAGATTCCCCTTCAGCACGGCGATACCGCCCGTTTCGGAGTAGGGGTTGCCGACAGGGCGGATCACATCGTAGTCCAGAACGGGGTGGCCGTTGATGTTCTCTCCGACAGTTTTCCCCGTCACGGTGATCATGTCCAGCTTGATTAAATCCTTTTTTGATAATTCGTTCATCACGGCCATAATGCCGCCAGCCGCGTACAGATCCTGTACATGGTGCGCACCTGCGGGCGCCAGATGGCAGATATTCGGCGTGACCTTGGAAATGTCGTTCGCCATCTCCAGGCTCAGGGGCACATGCGCCTCATGGGCGATGGCCGGCAGGTGCAGCATGGAATTGGTGGAGCAGCCCAGCGCCATATCCACCCGTAACGCATTGTAGAACGCGTCGCTGGTGAGGATGTCCGAGGGCTTGATGTCTTGTTCCAAGAGTTTCATAATCTGCATGCCCGTTTCTTTCGCCAACCGGATGCGCTCCGAATACACGGCGGGGATGGTGCCGTTGCCGGGCAGGGCAAGGCCCAGCACCTCGCTCAGGCAGTTCATGGAATTGGCGGTAAACATGCCGGAGCAGCTGCCGCAGGTGGGGCAGGCGTTGTTTTCCAGCTCCAGCAGTTCCGCATCGCCGATGGTGCCCGCTTTATATGCGCCCACGGCCTCATAGGCGGAATTATAGTCCCGGAACTGGCCCTTGACGCTGACCGAGAGCATCGGCCCGCCGCTGACCAGGATGGCGGGCTTGTTCAAACGCGCCGCCGCCATCATCATGCCGGGCACGATTTTGTCACAGCTGGGGATCAGCACCAGCGCGTCCAGCCCATGGGCCAGCGCCATGGCTTCAATGCTGTCCGCAATCAGCTCCCGTGTCGCCAGGGAGTATTTCATCCCGGCGTGCCCCATGGCGAGCCCGTCGCAGACGCCGATGGCGGGGAATTCGATGGGGGTGCCGCCCGCCACGCGGACGCCCGCCTTGACGGCCTCCGTAATCTTATCCAGGTGCATGTGCCCCGGAACGATCTCATTTTTTGCATTCACAACGCCGATCAGCGGGCGTTGGATTTCTTCGTCTGTCAGCCCCAGCGCCTTTAGCAGGGAGCGGTGCGGCGTTTTTTCAACGCCCTTTTTAATGACGTCACTGTACATGTTGCTTCATCCTTTCTCAATTACATAAATAGCTTCATTAGAATATTGTTATCATAGAAATAGTGCGCGATATAGGTGTGTTCCATCGCATCCTGGACCTGCGTCAGCTTATCGACCGGCGCAAACAGCAGGATTGCGGCGGAAATAATATATATCAGCAGCAGGGCATTCAGGATCCCGACCAAAATCCCCGCTGTTTTGTTGACGAAATTTAGTACCGGCAGCTTGAACAGCGCGTCCAGCACTTTTAAAACGATGAATACGGCGATGCGGATGATGACGAACAGCAGTACTACGGCGATTAATTGGATAATCGATGTGGTGACGGACTGGGAAACGGAATTTACAAAATCCGCCGCCGTGTCCGCCGCAGCGCCGGCCTGCTTTTGGATGCTGTCCTGGAGGAATTTGGGGAACCCCATGGATTCCGACACCTCTGCCGTATCCGCGCCTTCCGCTTGTTCTTCCGCAGTTTTCCCCACCTGCAGCGTAATGTTTTCGCGGATGTTCTGCCCCAGGGCGGACTGTTCAATAAATTCTTCAAAAGGCGCACGGAATACAAATACCAGCGCGATGGTTGCAATCAGGGAGATGATTGTGTAAGAGGATTTCATAAATCCCCGTTTATATGCAAAAATGACACAAAAAGCGAAAATGGCGACCACGGCCACATCAAAAATCAACCATAAATCCATATGCATTATCCTTTCGATAATTTTACAAATTCCAGGCTGGAGCTGTACACCACCAGTACGTTGGACGAATCCAGGATGTAGAGCTTCTGGATATCTCTGGAGCACATATACCGGGACTGGATTTTGCCCGAAAGTGTGGAGAAAATCAAGTCCCGCCCATTGTTATATGCAATATATCCATCATGGATATCCACCAAATCCGGCAGCACCTCGGAGGTAGTAATGGAGCGTTCCCTGCCGCCGCCGGTGATCAGCGTGATTTCAGCGGCGTTGTTGTTATCAAACACGCAGAGCTTGCTGCCGTCGTCCCCAAAGGCGTAATGGTTCAGGGTTTTTTGGGTGTACTCATATTCCCATTTGACCTTGCCGCTGGTGGACAGGCCGGTGATTTTATTGTCGGAAATGGCGTTGAGGGTTTCGCCGTCATACCGGAGGTCAAAGACGACCGCATTGGGGAAATCCACAGTCTGATAGCTTTCAGAATCCTTGAGCTTGAAAAACATGATTTTCGATGATGCGCCGCCCTCGGTGTTGAGCAGCGAAACCGCAAGCCTTCTGGAGAAGGAGGAGATGGACGCGGACAGGACGCTGTATGTCCCGGAATTCCAGCGGTAGACCTCCTGGCCGTTATTGTTAAAGACAATTACAGACCCTTTATAGGAATTCTTCTCTGTCACGAGCACCGCATCCCCGCGTGTGGAGATGGAACCGCCTGCGATATTGGAATCGATCCGTGTGGACAGGATCCGTTTCTGTTTTTTATAAACCTCCACCTTGGTCCCGCCCCGTTCCGCCAGCAGGATGTAATTCCCCGCGGTGGACAGGATGGGATCGGAGATTTGGATATCCATGCGCCACTGTTCCTCTCCGGCGGTATTATAAGCGGTGAGGGATGTTTCCGTGGCGCACAGGATGTATTTTCCAAACCGCGCGTACTGCGCGGAGGAAGCATGGTCCAGCGCCAGCGGAACGGAGGCCAGCGCCGGGTTTTTTGTCGGCTGCAGGCTTTCCAGCAATTCCTCCTCGATTGGCTCCTGAGTGGGTTCCGGGGTCATCAGGCTGGCCCAGTCAAATTCCGGTTCCTGGGTGGGTTCCGGTGTTTGGTCCAAAAATTCCTGCACCGGCTGGGGCAGGCTCCAGTTGAACCGTTGTGCGATGGCGTTGACGTTCCGCCTGAAATTTGTCCCGTAGTTGGCAAAATAGGAAAGCTCATTGCCGGATGCGTAATACGCGAACCCGCAGGCCGCGATTAAAACCAGTATCACAGCGATGATGCTAAGTTTCTTTTTCATAGCAGACCTCCGATAAATACAGCCCGCAGGCCGGCGCAGTGATCCCGGCGCGGGTACGGTCGCCCGAAGCGATAATGTCCGGCATGGCGGCGGGGTCGATCCTTCCCGCGCCCACAAATACCAGCGTGCCGGCGATGATTCGGACCATGTTGTACAGGAATCCGTTTCCCGTGATATCCATTTGGATCAAATCCCCCTGCTTTTGGACGTCCAGGGCGTAAATGGTACGCACCGTGGTCTTGACGGTGAACCCGGCCGCTGCAAACCCGATAAAATCATGGGTGCCGAGGAACGCGGGAGCCGCTTGTTTCATTTTTTCCAAATCCAGCGGATGGGGGTAAAACCATGCGCGGTTTTGCAAGAATACGTCGGGAAACCTGGAATTTTGTATATGATAGGTGTACCGTTTTTTGACGGCGGATTTTTTCGCATGGAATTCCGGAGGGACGTCCTCCGCTGCAAAGCAGACGATATCCCGGGGGAGATGGGAATTGAGCGCATAAGGCAGCTTTTCGGCGGGGATCGCCGTGTCGGATTTGAAATGGAACACGTAGGCCTTTGCGTGAACGCCCGTATCGGTGCGCCCGCAGCCCACAATTTTCGGCCGCGCGCCGGTGATTTCGGCAAGGGCGGCCTCCAGCACCTCCTGGACGGTAAGCGCATTTTCCTGGATTTGCCAGCCGTGATAATTCGTGCCGTCATATTGAACCGTACATTTAATTGTCCTCATGGTACTCCTCTGTTATCATAACATAAACGGTAATAAAAATCAATTACAGAATTCGATTGATGCAAAGCACGGCGGCGCAGACAAGAACCATAATGCCGGCGCCGGCGGCGTCTCTTGCCGTCAGCCGCATCTGTTTCATGCGCGTGCGGTTTTTGCCGCCGTGGTAGCAGCGGGCATCCATCGCCGTGGCCAGCTCGTCCGCCCGGCGGAACGCGCTGATAAACAGCGGTACCAGCAGCGGGATCATTGCCTTCGCCCGGCGGATGATGTTGCCGCTTTCAAAATCCGCCCCGCGGGCCGTCTGTGCTTTCATGATTTTATCGGTCTCCTCGGCCAGCGTGGGGATAAACCGGATGGCGATGGTCATCATCATGGCGATCTCGTGGGCCGGCACTTTGATGATTTCAAAAGGCTTTAACAGCTTTTCGATCCCGTCCGTCAGCATCAGCGGCGTGGTGGTCAGCGTCAGGAGCGACGTTCCGATCACCAGGAAAATCAGCCGCAGGAACATCAAGATGCCCGTAACAACGCCCTGCCGGGTGATTTGCAGCGTCCAATTAAAAATTTTTGTCTGCCAGAGCGGGTCGCCGGGGGTCATGAAAATATTGATCACCACAGTGAACAGCAATAAAAACAGCATCGGTTTCAGCCCGCGGACGATGAATTTCAGCGGGACAGTGCTGAGCCAGACCAAAAACAGCGTGAATGCCGCATAGAACACATAGCACAGCGGCGTATTTACGAGAAACAGGATGACAATGTAAAAAATCGTCAGCAAAATTTTCACGCGGGGGTCCATCCGGTGCAGGAAGGAATCCCCTTTTACATATTGTCCGATGGTAATATTTTTAAACATGCTTGTTCTCCTGGATTTTTTCAGCAATGCGCTTTGCCGCATATTTGACGGTGTAAATATCCCGGGGCAAATCGACGCCGCGTTCAATCAAACGGTGCGCCAGCAGCGTAATCTGCGGCACGTTCAGCCCGATGTCCTGCAGCTCCTGCCCGCGGGAGAACACCTCCGATACCGTCCCTTGCATATAGACCGTGCCCTGGTTCATGACGATAATGTGCTTGGCGATTTTCGCCACGTCCTCCATGCTGTGGGAAACGAACAGCACCGTCATGCCGGAGGTTTCATGCAGCCGCACGATCTGGGAGAGGATCTCGTCCCGCCCCCGTGGGTCAAGGCCCGCGGTGGGCTCGTCAAGGATCAGCACCTGGGGACGCATGGAAAGCACGCCCGCAATGGCCACGCGGCGCTTCTGCCCGCCGGACAGCTCAAAAGGCGATTTTTCCAAAAGCGCGGCATCCAGCCCCACCAGTTCGATGGCCTCAAATACGCGCTTTTTGATTTCCGCTTCTTCCAGGCCCATATTTGTCGGCCCGAAGGCGATATCTTTATAGACGGTTTCCTCAAACAATTGATGTTCGGGGTACTGGAATACCAGCCCCACCATGCGCCGGACGGCCTTCAGATCCGCCTGCTCCGCCGTCACGTCGATGCCGTTGACCGTGATTTTGCCGGAGGTGGGTTTCACCAGTGCGTTCAAATGCTGGATGAGGGTGGATTTCCCGGATCCCGTATGGCCGATCAGCGCGACGAAATCCCCGTCGGCAAGCTCCAGGTTGATGTCATAAAGGGCTTGTTTTTCGCCGGGCATCCCCGCCTGGTAGATGTAGTTCACATGTTCCACTTGAATCATTTATAAAAATCCTCTCATAAATACCGCAAAAGCGCCTCGGTACATTCTTCCACGGTGATGATATCGTCGGGGATGTCAATGCCGTATCTGCGCAGCTCGTATGCCAGCTCTGTAACCTGGGGGACGTCCAGCCCAAGTTTTTTCACCAGCCCCACCTGGCGGAATACCTGTTTTGGCACGTCGTCCAGCACGATTTTGCCCTCCTGCATCACCACGACCCGGTCGGCCTCCGCCGCTTCATCCATGTAATGGGTGATCAGCACAACGGTCATGCCCTGCCGTTTGTTCAGTTTTTTGATGGTGGAAAGCACTTCCCGGCGGCCCATGGGGTCGAGCATGGCGGTGGGTTCGTCCAGGATGATGTATTCCGGCTCCATCGCCAGTACGGACGCGATGGCCACGCGCTGCTTCTGCCCGCCGGACAGGCGGGAAGGGGTCGCGTCGGCAAATGCGCTCATGCCCACAATTTTCAGGCATTCGTCCACACGGCGGCGGATTTCCGCCGGCTCCACGCCCAGATTTTCCGGCGCGAACGCCACTTCATCCTCGACAATCGCCGCCACGATCTGATTGTCAGGGTTTTGGAACACCATCCCCGCCGCCTTGCGGATATCGTACAGCAGTTTCTCGTCGGCGGTGTCCATGCCGTTGACGTAAACCTTGCCACCTTCGGGCAGCAATATCGCGTTGAAATGTTTTGCCAGCGTGGATTTGCCCGAACCGTTATGCCCCAGTACGGCCACGAAGCTGCCTTTTTGAATCTCCAGGTTCAGCCCTTGGAAAACGTAGGTTTTCAGCTGCGGCTTGCCGTCTGCGGCGTCTTCTGTATATGAATAAGTAATATTTTCAGCTTGAATCATGATTTTTTCTCCAATTGTTCCCAACGGCCTGATATGCCGCAGGGCAGGACCAGCCCGTTTGCTTCCATGGGCAGGCCGATTTCATCGGCGGATATTGCGCCGCCGAACTTTTTTTGAATGGTGAGGGCCAGCACGTTCGTCAAAATTGCCGCGGACAGCCCGGTGGTATAAGAATTGATCAAAAAAAACAGTGGTTTGTCGGACAGGATGCGCATGCAGTCCTCTATCAGGGGGTATAATTCATCCTCAATTTTCCAAACCTCGCCGGAGGGGCCCCTGCCGTAGGAGGGCGGGTCCATAATGATGGCGTCATACTGCCGCCCGCGGCGGAATTCCCGCCGGACAAATTTCACAACGTCGTCTACGATATACCGCACAGGCGCGTCTCCCAGCCCGGAGGAGGCGGCGTTTTCCTTTGCCCAGGCCACCATGCCTTTGGAAGCGTCCACATGGACAACTTCCGCACCTGCCGCCAGCGCCGCTACCGTCGCACCGCCGGTATAGGCGAACAGGTTCAGCACGCGGATGGGGCGGCCGGCGTTTTTGATCAGCTGCGAAAACCAGTCCCAATTGACCGCCTGTTCAGGGAACAGCCCCGTATGCTTGAAGCCCATGGGCTTGATGTTAAACGCCAGGCGGCCGTAGCGGACGGCCCAGCGTTCGGGTATGCTCTTATTATAATACTGCCATTTGCCGCCGCCGGAATTGCTCCGGTGGTAGACCGCGTCGGCCTTGTTCCAGGGCGCCTGCCCGGCGCGGCAGGACCAGATTGCCTGCGGGTCGGGCCTGCGCAGCAGGATTTTGCCCCAATATTCAAGTTTCTCGCCGGAGGATGCGTCCACCAGCCTGTAATCCTTCCATCTGTCTGCAAGCCACATGTGTATTGTATACCTCAGATTTAAAAATTGTAAACAATAAAATGTTTACCTATAAAATATACCATTTCATGGATGGTTTGTCAAGGGAAGGGCGGTATTGGGCGGGCTGTCATACCGCTGAAAATATGGTGCGTTTTTTTATAAATTTGTGGCACAGTGGCAAAAAGTATGCTATAATGGGGAAAGCGAGGTGGAGCTTATGGCATATGAAGAGCGGTTTATGAGGGAAGCCCTCCGGCAGGCAAAAAAGGCAGCGGCGCTGGATGAGACGCCCATTGGCGCGGTGATTGTCCGGGATGGGCGTATTATTGCGCGGGGGTACAATAAACGGGAACTGAAACAAAACAGTTTGTGCCATGCGGAGATCCTTGCAATTAATAAGGCGTGCCGGAAGCTGGGCAGCTGGAGGCTGGTCGGCTGTGACCTGTATGTGACGCTGGAGCCGTGCCCCATGTGTGCGGGGGCGATTATCCAGTCGCGGATTGAACAGGTGTACTTCGGGGCGTACGATTATAAGAACGGCTGTGCGGGCAGCTCGACGAATCTGTTTGCGCGCGGCATGTTTAATCATAACACTGCTGTTGAGGGTGGTTTGCTGGAACGGGAATGCGCAGAACTGCTTTCAAATTTTTTTAAACTTTTACGCAAAAAAAAGTAGATTTTTATGGAGATATCGTGTATAATGAAAACATACCACGTTGGGAGATGAGAAAATGCGGTTTTCGAAGAGACAGGTGCGGATTATTTGCCTGATTATTGCGGTCGCTATGATTGTCCCGATTGCGATAGGCGTTGCTTATATGTTTATTGGGGGCTGAAAAACGGGAAAATAGCGGCGCAGGATAGGCGCCGTTTTTCTTTTTTCAAAAAAAAGAAAAAACTTTCAAAAAAGTTCTTGACAAAGTATGAAGGAAGTGGTATACTAAAAAAGCTGTCGCCGAGGGAGGCGGCGGGGCATCGGAAGGATGCCGGATTGTACATTGAAAAATAAACAGTGCAGAGTTCTTGTCAGCGGGATAGCAGAGATGGTATCCTGTGAAAACAATGAGTTTTTTATGACAGAGATTCGGAAACGAAAATTTAGTCAGTGAATCAATGCGGAAGCATTGAAAAGTTAGAGCTATAACAAGCTTTGATAAAGTATATTCAATCGAAAGATTCAATATAACCAATTTATCGAGAGTTTGATCCTGGCTCAGGACGAACGCTGG
>DVND01000132.1 GCA_018714645.1 Candidatus Avimonoglobus intestinipullorum | reverse complement strand
TAGGTCGGGAAAGGCCAGTATGATTTTCCAACCATTGTCTCCAGTTCATCCGCCGCCTTACGGACTGCATCCATCTGCACCAGGACGCGGTCTTTATAAAAGTGCGCCTTTTGCAGTTCATCTTCCATATCCGGCTCATTCTTCATTGTCTGATCCAATGCGTCTGTTGCCGCAATCAGTTCCTCCGTCAAGCTTGTCATGGAACGCAGCAGCTGCTCCTCATTAGGGGCGGATATCCCCAGCTCCTTTTTCGTACGCAAGGATTCCGCAACTGTTTTCCCATAGTTGATACAGGCGGGCAAAATCTCCCGCTTTGCCATCTCAATGGTGGTCAGCGCCTCAATATGTATCGTCTTATTGTAATCCTCAATCAGGATTTCGTAACGGGAATGCGCTTCCGCTTCCGTAAACACGCCGTGCCGTTCAAACATCTTCACGGCCTTTTCGGAAATAAAGGCCGGCATCGCATCAACCGTCGTTTTCAGATTCGGCAGGCCGCGGCGTTTTGCCTCCTCAACCCATTCCTCCGAATAGTTGTTGCCATTGAAGATAATGCGCCCATGCTTTTTGATGGTATCCACAATCAGCTTTGAAATTTCCTTCTGCGGATCATCCGCTTTTTCCAGCGCATCGGCAAAATCCATCAGCGCATCCGCGACAATGGCGTTGATCACCAAATTTATTCCTGCAATGGACTGGGAAGACCCGGGCATCCGAAATTCAAACTTATTCCCCGTAAAGGCAAAGGGCGACGTCCTGTTCCGGTCGGTGGCGTCCTGGTTGATTGCCGGGATAGAATCCACTCCAAGCTCCAAGACGTTTACTGCATCGTCAATTGTACTTTTCCCGGTTTTTAAGGCCTCCAAAACCTGCGTCAGCTGATCGCCCAAAAACATGGAAACAATCGCAGGCGGCGCTTCATTTGCGCCCAAACGCTGGTCGTTCCCCGCCGTAGCGACTGTCACCCGCAGCAAATCGCCGTATTCATCCACCGCTTTGATAATCGCGGCAAGAAACAACAGGAACTTCTTATTCTGCAGTGGGATTTTCCCCGGCTTTAACAGGTTTTTCCCCGTGTTTGTGCCCAACGACCAATTGTTGTGCTTTCCTGAGCCATTGACGCCTTCATAAGGCTTTTCATGCAGCAGGCAGACCAGACCATGGCGCGCCGCAACCTTCTTCATCACGTCCATCATCAGCTGGTTCTGGTCGCACGCCAGATTGACGGTTGTAAAAATCGGCGCCAGTTCATGCTGCGCGGGTGCAACCTCGTTGTGCTTTGTTTTCGCCAGCACGCCCAGCTTCCACAGCTCCTCGTCGATTTCCTTCATATAAGAAGACACGCGTTCCTTGATTGTTCCAAAATAATGGTCGTCCAGCTCCTGCCCCTTAGCCGGCTTCGCACCGAACAGCGTCCTGCCGGTCAGCATCAAATCCTTCCGCTGTTTATAGAGCTTCTGGTCAACAAGAAAATACTCCTGCTCCGCCCCGGCATAACAGATGACGCGCGTCGCATCCGTATTCAAAAATTTCAACACCCGCAGCGCCTGCTTATTGATCGCTTCCATAGAGCGCAAAAGCGGCGTTTTTTTATCCAGCACCTCGCCCGTATAGGAGAAAAAGGTGGTGGGGATGAACAGGGAATGATCCTTCACGAAAGCGAAGGACGTCGGGTCCCAGGCGGTATACCCCCGCGCTTCAAAGGTCGCACGCAGGCCGCCCGACGGGAAGCTGGATGCATCCGGCTCGCCGACGACCAGTTCCTTCCCCGAAAATTCCATGATGACCCTGCCGTCCTCCGTGGGGGAGATAAACGCATCGTGCTTTTCTGCGGTCGTCCCGGTCATAGGCTGGAACCAGTGGGTGTAATGGGTCGCGCCCTTTTCAATTGCCCAATCCTTCATGGCATTCGCGACCACCTCCGCAACACCCGGGTCTAACGCCGTTCCATCCTTGATGGTGTGCTCCAAAGATTTAAACGTCTCCTTCGGCAGCCGTTCTTTCATAACCGTCAAATTAAATACGTTGGAACCAAAAATATCTGATACTCCCATGTTTCCCCTCCATCATTCATTCTTGCAGCTCTTATGAAAAAAAGGCGCAAACAGTTGTCGCCCTCTACTACAGCAACGAACATAAAACGCCTTTCCTCTATTGAACGCACTATATAATTATTATAAACATGGCAAAGCTGCTTGTCAATAAAAAACAGGGATTTTTTTGAACACTGTTGAATCGGTTGTGTTTTTTTCATGCAGAATAATTTATATTTAGTGAATTTGCAAAAATCATTCCTCCACATATTTCATAATATCACCAATGTCGCATTGCAAATACTGGCATATCCTTGCCAACACGCCCAGATCCACTCTGGCGACCCGGTTATGTAGATAGTTTTGCAGTTGGGTTCTCTGCACGTTCGCGTGCAGGACAATTTTATTTTTGCTGATACCACGCTTCACCCGGTATTCTTCCAATGTTATTACAATTTTTCCCGTCTTTTCTTGTTCCATTTTTCCCACTCCTGTCTTAAAATTTCATCAATATGATGCATTAATATTATAGTATGGTTCAATATATATTGACAGGAGTAATATTTTACTGTATACTTATTTATACAACATCTCTTTGAATTGCAAGCGGCCCGCACGTCCCTCGGACAAACCACCCGTTTACTTTTTAAAAACACATGAGCCAATGTGTAAAAACAAGCATATTGCTTTTATGGCAGTATGCTTGTTTTTTAGGTAAAATTTATTGTTCCAGTTGCCTTGTGAGTTCTTCTTTTGCTACCTGTGGGTTAACGCCCTTCCCGGCTTCCCGCATCACCTGCCCCATCAGGAACCCGAAAATCTTTCTGTTTCCGTTTTTATAGTCCGCAACCAGGCTTGTATGCCGCTTTAATACGTTTTCGACACATCTGCGCACTGCGTCGATGTCCTCCCGCATCAGAAAGCCGCCGTCCTGCGCAATTGCAAACGGATCCTCCCCCGTTTCAAACATCTGTGCCAAAATCTCCTTCGCCGCGTTTTTGCTGACGCGCCCCGTTTTGCTCAGTTCGCATAGCCTTGCCAACATCGCCGGCGTAAACCGTACCTCCGAAATAGTTTTGCCGCTGAAATTGAGATTGCGGTTCAATTCGCCCAGCATCAGATTTGCCGCAATCTTATAGGCCGGAAAAACACGCACCATTTCCTCATAAAAATCGGAAAACGCCCGATCCTGTACGATCAGCCGCGCGTCCTCCTCCGTCAATCCATGCCGGGTTGTATACTCCAAGACCCGTTCCAGGGGCATTTTAGGCAATTCCCGGCGGATCGCATCCACCTCTGCCCGGGAAATCATTACCGGGGGAATATCAGGCTCAGGGAAATAGCGGTAATCCTGCAATTCTTCCTTTGAGCGCATCAAAACCGTTTCGCCCATCCGTTCATCAAAGCGGCGCGTCTCCTGCCGCACAGGCATGCCCGCTTCCAGCAGCTCTGTCTGCCGGTTTATTTCAAAAGCGATTGCGCGCCCGATTGATTTTAAAGAATTCAAATTTTTTATTTCCGCCCGCGTCCCGAACACCGCCGCACCGGAAGGCATCAGGGAAATATTGACGTCCACCCGCAAAGATCCCTGCTCCAGCCGCGCATCGCACACACCCGCGTATTTCAGCCGCAGGGCGGCCTCGGAAACAAAATCCTGCACCTCCTGCACGCTCCTGAAATCCGGCGCTGTCACAATCTCAATCAGCGGCACACCGCAGCGGTTGAAATCCACATAGGATATCCCCCGCTTTGCATCATGCGTCAACTTCCCCGCATCCTCCTCCATATGGATGCGGCTGACCCGGATCGTCTTATCCCCCGCGGGCACCGCCCCGTCTGAACAAAGGGGATATTCAAACTGCGTGATCTGGTACGCCTTCGGCAAATCCGGATAAAAATAATTTTTACGGTCAAAGGCGGAATACCGGTTGATATGGCAGCCCAGCGCCAATCCCGCTTTCACGGCCAGCCGGACCGCCTCCCGGTTCAACACCGGCAGCGTTCCGGGCATCCCGGCGCAAACCGGGCAAACCCGTTCGTTCCGCCCGCCGCCAAAAGCATTGGCGCAGGAACAAAAAATTTTGGATTTTGTCAGCAATTCGGCATGGATTTCCAAACCCATAACAGGAACGTAGTTCATAACACCGCCTCTTTTCTGTCAAATTCCCGTTCAAATACATCCGCCAGCCCAATGAGGAATGGTTCGTCAAAAGCCCTGCCTGTCAGGCTCATGCCAATCGGCAGCCCGTTTTCATCATATCCGCAGGGGATTGTGAGCGCGGGCAGACCTGTGAGATTTGCAGACACGGTGCATTGATCCGCCGTATACATCCGCACCGGGTCGTGCTCCCGGGAGCCGATTTTATAAGCCGTTTCCGGCGCCGTGGGCGTCAGGAGGACGTCGCACTGTTCAAGGGCCTGCCCGTATGCCCGCCGCAGACAGGCGCGTATTTGCGCCGCTTTTTTATAATATTCCTCATAATAGCCGCTGGAAAGCGCATAATTCCCCAACAAAATCCGCCGTTTCACCTCCGGCCCAAACCCTTCTCTGCGGGAACGTCTGACCAAGTCTTCATATGTGCTTCCATGTTGGGACCGGCACCCGTATTTAATGCCGTCATACCGCGACAAATTGCTGGCCGCCTCCGCAGATGAGAGCAAATAATATGCGGGAACCGCATATTCGGTATACGGGATAGATAATTCCACCAGCTTGCACCCTTTTTTCTCATAAAATGCAGCCGCCTGCAAAACGGCCTGCCCTACATCTTCCCGGATACCCTCCCCGTAAAATTCCCGCGGGAGACCGATCCGGACTGTGTGCATTTCATCGGCATTTTTGCGGCAATTTTTGGCCGTCATATCCCTTGCATCCCGTCCGGCGGCCGCATCGAATAAAAGCCCCGCATCTGCCGCAGACCGGGCAATCATGCCAATTTGCTCCAGGCTGGATGCGAACGCCACCAGTCCGTACCGCGACACCGCCCCATATGTGGGCTTTAAACCGGCCACCCCGCAAAAAGCCGCCGGTTGGCGGACAGAGCCGCCCGTGTCAGAACCCAGTGCGGCGGCGCATAAGCCCGCGCTGACCGCCGCTGCGCTGCCGCCGGAAGACCCCCCGGGAACACGTTCCAAATCATATGGGTTTTTTACGCCGCCGAAATACGACGTCTGAGAAGACGCCCCCATTCCAAATTCGTCCATATTGGTCTTCCCAAGAATGACCGCGCCCATCTGCCTGAGCCTTTCAATTACCGCCGCATCATATACCGGCGTAAATTCCGCCAGTATTTTCGACGCACAGGTCGTTTTCATGCCCTTTGTACAAATATTGTCCTTCACTGCGATGGGGATTCCCGTCAATGGCGCGGCTTCACCCCGGTCAATGCGCTTTTGCGCGTTTTTCGCCTGCTCCAGCGCCTGTTCCGCCGCCACCGTAATGAAGCTGTTCAATTTCCTGTCTTTTTCTGCAATCCGTTTTAAGTAAGCCTGTGTCAATTCAACCGCGCTGATTTTCCCGTTATCGAGTTTTTCCCGCAGTTCCAAAAGCATAGAGATTCCCCCTTTAAACGATTTTAGGGACAATAAAGCTCTGGTTTTCAGCCTCTTCGGCAGCCGCCAAAACCGCTTCCACAGGATATGACGGCTGCACCGCATCCTCCCGCAGCTCCGAAAATACGACCGGTGCTGGGCGCTCCGCCGCTTCAGGTTCATGAAAGGCTTTCACCCGGTCCATTAGCTCCATAATTTCCCCCATCTGCTCCGCGAATCCAGCCAATTCCGCCGCGTCCAATTCCAATTTTGATAATTCCGCCAGCTTTTTCATCAAATCCATCTGTTCCATGCCATCCAGCCCTTTCCTATTAGAAAAGCGTCATACAATTACATTTGCATAACGCCTTCATCTTTTATTTCAAAACAATTCCGCCGCCGAGCACGATATCCCCGTCGTAAAACACAACGGACTGCCCCGGCGTCACCGCCCGCTGCGGCGCAGCAAACGCCACCCGGACAAAATCCCCCTCCGGATACAGCACCGCCGGCTCCGGCCGCGCCTGGTACCGCACCTTCGCCGTCACTTCCAGCGGTTCTTTCAATGGGGTTCCGGAGATAAAATGCACATCCGCGGCCAACAACGTATCCGCAAATTCCGTCCCCACCGCGCCCAGCGTCAAGGTATTCCGTTCCGCATCCATCCCCAGTACAAACATGGGCTTTCCATAGGCGCCGATGCCCTTGCGCTGGCCGATGGTGTAATAAATCAGGCCCCTGTGCCGCCCAATTACATTACCGTCCGTGTCCAGAATATCCCCCTCCTGCGGCGTATAAGCGGCGTATTCCTTAATAAAGGATGTATAATCCCCATTTTCCACAAAACAGATGTCCATGCTGTCCGGCTTGTCCGCAACCGCAAGCCCCCGTTCTTTAGCCAATTCCCGAACCTGATCTTTACGATAACTGCCCAGCGGCATCAGAGTGTGCGCAAGCTGTTCCTGGGTAAGGTTATATAAAAAATAGCTCTGATCTTTATTCTGCGCATCGCTCATCCGCAGCCGGTACAGCCCATCCGCCCGTTCAATTTTTGCATAGTGCCCCGTCGCAATATAGTCCATATCCAAATCCCGCGCCTTTTCCATAAATGCGCCGAATTTGAGATATTTGTTGCATGCAACACAGGGGTTTGGCGTCCGGGCATGCATGTATGCATGAACAAAATAATCAACGACCTTTTCACGGAACAGGCCTTGGAAATCCATCACATAAAAATCAATCCCCAGCGTTTCACATATCCGCCGGGCGTCCGCGCACTGCTGATCCCCCGCATGCGGCCAGAGGCGCATCGTAGCGCCGGCAACGTGATACCCCTGTTCCTGCAAAAGCGCGGCTGCAACCGCGCTGTCCACGCCGCCGCTCATGCCGACCATGACCTTCTTTTTTCCCATATCCATTCCTCTTAAAAAAACAAATGCTCAATCAAGATTTTCAAACCAATTCCAATCAGCACCACGCCGCCAATGATTTCAGCCTTATTCCCAAACAGGTTTCCAAACTTATTCCCGATAAACAGCCCCACAGCCGAAAAAACAAATGCAACAACCCCAATAACACACGCCGCTGACAATAGGGAGACATGCATTGTTGCAAATGTGACGCCGACGGCAAGCGCATCAATGCTCGTGGCAATTGCAAGGAGCGTCAGGACCTTCAAATCCAGCGGATTCCGTACAGCGCCCGTATCTTCTCCCGGCTTCAAGGCTTCATAAATCATTTTCCCGCCGATGAACGCCAGCAAAACAAATGCAATCCAATGGTCGCATTGCTGTATATAGGAGGAAAATGTACTTCCCAAAAGCCAGCCGATACACGGCATGACAAACTGGAACCCCCCGAAGAAAACTCCAACCAGAAGCGCATCCCTGATCCGGACCCTGCGCAGCGTAATCCCATCCGTCACCGCCACGGAAAACGCATCCATGGCAAGCCCCACCGCGATGAAGAATAAAGAAACAATATCCATTATACCCTTTTCTCCAATCCTATTTCAAATCGTTTTTCAGCGCATCATACTCTGTTCCCATATAATTCAGCGTCCCTTCAAATTTCTCGAATAAAAACGCATTTTCCTCTTTTTTAAATATATAGGTACGGCTAAACCGTTCCTGCTGCATCTTTTCATTATCCCCTGTATATTCCTCCCGGATTTCAAGCCGTTCTGTCACTGTCCCGTCCGCTTCCGTGGTTTTCACGGTTTTCGCTTCCGCGATTTCAAACCCGTTATGCAGAATCGTGGGATAGAAATTTTCCTGAACAACCTTCAATTCCTGGATGGATTCATCCGCCAGCTCTTTTCCGTCAAAAAAAGTATCCACGATATTGGCCGCCTTTTCCTGCAAGAACATATTCATATCCTTGAGCAACGCGTCGTATTCGATGCGCGGCACTGTTTCCTTTCCATAAAGCTCCAGCACCGGCTCTTCGACTCGCGTGATAAGCTCCTCCGCCTGCGCCATGTCAAACGGCGTTTCCTCCGTCTGCACCTTTGCCTTACAGCCTCCCGCCAAACACAGCGCCGCCATCATCAATACCAATAATACTTTTTTCATCATATCGTTTCGTTCCTTTCCTGCCCAAATTCTCGTATTTTAACATTCCATGCGCTTATCACGCATCATTAAATCGTTCACCGCGTCCCGCGCGGACTTGTTTTCAAACAACACCTTGCACGCTTCATTCACAATCGGCATTTCCACGCCGTATTTCACGCTTAAATCATAAGCGGCCTTTGCCGTGTTCACGCCTTCCACAACCATGTGTACTTCCGCCAGGGTCTCGGCGAGGGTTTTTCCCTTGCCCAACAAAATCCCGGCGCGGCGGTTCCGCGAGTGCATACTGGTACAGGTCACGATTAAATCCCCGATCCCGGAAAGCCCGGAAAACGTCTCCTGCCGCGCGCCCATCGCAACTCCCAGCCGCGTAATTTCCGCCAGGCCGCGCGTCATCAGGGCGGCCTTTGTGTTATCACCGTAACCCAATCCGTCGGATATCCCGGCGCAGAGCGCAATCACATTTTTCAGTGCGCCGCCCAGTTCCACACCGGCCATATCCGTTCCCGTGTAGACCCGGAATACCTGATCCATGAAAATGTCCTGGATTTCATGCGCCAGCTCCCGGTCATCCGCCGCCACCACATTGGTCGTGGGCAGGCCCACACTGACCTCCTCCGCATGGGACGGCCCGCTCATCACAGCAATACGCGCCTGCGGGACCTCCTCTGCATACACCTGCGACAGCCGCAGAAGGCTCCCCTCTTCCAACCCTTTCGAAATATTCAGCAGGCGCTGCCCTTCGGAAACCACGCCGGAAAGCGCCTTTGCAGTCGTCCGCGTCGCGGGGCTTGGCGCCGCCGTCACAACCAATTCCGCGCCTTGCACACACGCGCCCATATCATGGGAACAGGCGATATTATCCGGCAACGGAACGCCTCTCAAAAATTCTTTATTTTCACGGTCAGCGCACAGCCGGTCTGTTTCCGCCTGCTGCCAACTCCATAAATACACGTCATATCCCTTTTTTGCCAAAAGCACGGAAACAGCCGTCCCCCAGCTTCCGGAACCAATCACCGCAATTTTCATGGCGTCCTCCTCATTTTGCATCTTTTATTTCTGCCGTCACCTCAACAGGTTCATTCTTTTTCGCAAACAGCTTGTTTTCCGTCCCGTTGAGCAGCCGTTTGATGTTTTTATAATGCTTGATAATTGCAATTACGCCTAAGAGCACCGCAGCCGCGACATAAGTGGCGTTAAAAAATCCTCTGCCCGCCATAAATGCCAGCACCGCACAAGGGTAAACAATCGCCCCGATGACGGAGCCCAGCGATACATAGCGCGAAATCAACATAATCAGTACTGAAACCACCAGCACAATCAATCCGATCCTCCAGTCAAACATCAGCATCACGCCCAGGCTGGTGGCAATCCCCTTGCCGCCGCGGAACCCGAAAAAGATGGGGAAATCGTGCCCCAGTACGGCAAAAAAGCCGGCGATGTATTTCAAATTCCCCAACAAGTACGCATTCTCAAAATAGGTCAATGAACTGCCATCCACAAACCGCAGCGCACACCAGTCCACCAGCATCGCGATCAGCACTGCGACCACACCCTTGAGCACATCAAACAGCAGCGTCAGCGCCGCGGCCTTTTTTCCGTGCATCCGCAGCATGTTGGTCGTCCCCGCATTGCCGGAACCCTCCGTGCGGATATCCACACCCGCAATTTTTTTGGAAATCAGGATAGAACTGGAAATGCTCCCTAATAAATATGCAATTACCGCAACCAATAGCATCAAAACATATAACATGGATTTGTTCTCCTCAATCTTTTTTCTTTTCCCGGATGATAAAATGCAGCGGTGTGCCTTCAAACCCGAACGCCAGCCGGAATTGGTTCTCAATGTACCGCAGATACGAATAATGAAACAACTCCGCAGAATTGACAAACAGCACAAACGTCGGCGGGGCGACAGAGGCCTGCGTCCCATAGTAGATTTTCAGCCGCTTGCCCTTATCTGACGGGGGCTGCTGTTTTGCCGTTGCTTCATTCAACACATCATTAAGCATCCCCGTCGTAATGCGGCGTTTATGCTGCTGGTTGACAATTTTAATTTCTTCCAACAACTTCTCCACCCGCTGCCCCGTTTTTGCAGAAATGAACAAGATGGATGCGTAGGACATATATGCGAAGTCCTCCTGCACCCGCTGGCGGAACGCCTTCATGGTTTTATCGTCTTTTTCCACACTGTCCCATTTATTGACTGCGATGATACAGGCCTTTCCCTGCTCATGGGCATATCCCGCAATTTTCGTATCCTGCTCTGTAATGCCCTCGTTAGCGTCCAGCATAATCACGCACACGTCGCTGCGGTCCACCGCCGCCAGCGACCGCACCACGCTGTACCGTTCCACGCTCTCATGCTCAATCTTCCCGCGCCTGCGCATGCCGGCGGTGTCGATAAACAGGTACTTATCCCCGTTGTGCTCATAGCGGGAATCAATGGCGTCCCGGGTCGTCCCCGCAATATTGGAAACAATCACCCGCTCCTCACCCAGAATGCGGTTAATCAAAGAGGATTTCCCCGCGTTCGGCCGGCCGATGACCGCCACTTTGATTTCCCCCTCAACTTCATCCGTGTCCGCATCCGGCGGGAATTGGGCGCAAACTTCATCCAGCAAATCCCCCACGCCCAAGCCATGGGTGGAGGATATCGCAATCGGGTCGCCCAGCCCCAAATTATAAAATTCGTAAAATTCCATGGGCGGGTCGCCGATATGATCCACTTTATTGACCGCCAGGACAATCTTTTTTTGCGCCTTTAACAGCATGGACGCCACATCCTGGTCGTTTGCCGTCACGCCGTCCTTCACGTTTGTCATCAAAATGACCACATCCGCCATTTCAATGGCCAGTTCCGCCTGTCGGCGCATCTGGCTCAAAATTTCATCCTTGCTGTACGGCTCAATGCCGCCGGTGTCCACCAACGTAAAATGCTTATCAAGCCAGGAAGCATCCGCATAAATCCGGTCCCGCGTCACCCCGGGCGTATCCTCTACAATGCTGATCCGCTGCCCCGATATCTTATTAAATAACGTGGATTTGCCCACATTGGGCCGCCCCACGATTGCCACCAATGGTTTCATATTAAACTCCGTTTCCGCGCCTCAGGAAAAATCCAATTCCTCCCCCAGCGCCTTCTCGATCAATTCATATCCGTCATTATTGACAGGTGTCACCCGCATACCCAGCGCCTGTTCCACCTGCCCTACGGTAACATCGTCCAGGAACACATCGTCCCCATCCCGCAGCATGGAGGATGGAATCAGCACTTCCTCCGTTGTCTCTTCGCTCCTCATCCGCCGGATCAAATCTCCGCCGGTCACAAGCCCCGCCACGTTCACGCCGCCGCCGAAAAAATCATTTTTCACGGCGCAGACCCGCAGCCGCACGCCCGGAGCGCGCTGCTCCAGCCGTTCCGCCAACCGTTTCATAAACGGGTAGGCCAATTCCCCCGTTGCGCATAAAACCTTCCGGCTGCGTTGCTTCGGTTTTATCAGATCCAGGCCGTGGTCAAATTCTTCTGCCATACTGGCGACCAGCCCTACGCCGTTTTCAATCTGCGGGAACCCTTCGTACGCTCCCGCCGGCGGAATATCCAGCCCGGCGTTTAAGTAAAATTCGTCCGCAAGATAGACCATCCGCGTCCCGATTTCCGCCAGCAGCTTCTGCTGCCACGCTTCCACCTGCCGCACCACCGCTGCGCTCATAGCTCCGTCGAACGGCTTGATTTTACAAAGCCCTTCCCGGTACCGCGTCAGCCCCACCGGCACCACGGACAGGCTCTCCACATAGGGCGACAACGCCGCCAAATCGGATATTGTCCTGTCAAGCTCCGGCCCGTCATTGAACCCGGGGCACAGCACAATCTGGCAATTCATAAAGATGCTGTTTTTTGCCAGCTTCTGCATCGTGCTGTAAATGGAACCCGCAAACCGGTTCCCCAGCATCCGCTCGCGCAGGGCGGGGTTTGTCGTGTGGACGGAGATGTTGATGGGCGAAATCCGCATTTCAATCATCCGGTCGATCTCTTCCCCGGTGCGGTTGGTCAGCGTCACATAGTTCCCCTGCAAAAAGGACAGGCGCGTATCGTCATCCTTGAAATACACCGTCTCCCGCATCCCTTTTGGAAGCTGGTCAATAAAGCAGAAAATGCACTTATTGCGGCAGCTCTGCGGCTGGCTGATCAGGCCGGTTTTAAATTCGATGCCCAAATCCTCGTAATCGTTTTCAATGAGAACCCGGTCTGTGCTACCATCCTTTTTCAGCACCTCCAAAAGCACCTCATATTCGGCAGTCAAATACCTGTATTCCAAAATATCATAAAAGTCCCTGCCGTTGACCGTCAGGAGCCGGTCCCCCGCTTTGATCCCCGCCGCATCCGCCGGCGACCCCGGCACGACCCGTTTAATTTCCGTATCTGCCCTTTGCATGCAATTCTCCTTATACAGCGCCGCAGCCCAATATACTATCCTTTATATTTTCCCATAAATTGGCGAAATAATCAACCCTTTTTCCAAAATTTATAGAATGGGCACAAAAAACGAAGCCTTTAGGCTCCGTTTTTTTAATCCAGCTGAAAAACCAGCTTTAAATCAACGCTGACCGGGCTGTTATCTGCATTGGTTTCCATGATGTCCGCCATATAATCCCACCATTTCCTGCAAATCTCCGTATCTGCCGACGCCGCCCAGCGTTCTTCGCTTTCCACTTCCAGATAGCCGTACAGGACATTGGTGTCCGTATCTAGATAAATGGAGTAATTTT
>DVND01000131.1 GCA_018714645.1 Candidatus Avimonoglobus intestinipullorum | reverse complement strand
CTAATTTTTTTCCATTTTTTATGTTAACCATGTATAATTGACTAAAAAATGGCTATAATACGACTATGTAATACAACTGTAATTTGCTACAAAATTGTTAAAAAACAGTTTAAAAATAATTGCAAATTTTTAAAATACAAGGAGGAAGCAATGAAAAATTCAACCAAACAGGTCGTCATCCTGGACAATTTCACATCGCCCTATATCCACCAGGCCATCCTCATTTTAAAGGACTACAATCCTGCCATGGAGCATAAAATTATTGCGGAAGCGGAGCAGATTGTCGCCAGCTATTTCCAAACGCCGCAGGAGGATGCACCGCCCCCAAAAAAGCCGGTGCTCCCTTGGCTGATCAGCGGCATATCCATTGTCTGCTCTATCGCATTGTACATCTCTTCCCTCGCGCATTAAAAAGGACGGAACCTGCGGTTCCGTCCTTTTTAATATATGGTATATGCCCTGTCATAGGGCGTCACCAGGTCATTGCTGTCTAACAAAAATAATTTTTTATAACCGTCCGCGCTGTAAGCGGCCGTCTGGTCCGCTTCTGTGAGCGGTACGGCCTGCACGCCGGTCAGCCTGCCGCTGCCGTCATAGGTTGCCATAATACTGGTTCCGGAAATGCCCGGCACATTTTGGTGGATTTGTACAAGAATCCAATGGTCTTCCACTGTAATGTCCTGCGTAAATTTGCGTATCACATAGGGCGAGCAATCCACTTCGGCAGTCTGCCCGCGCCCGTCCGCAACGATGATCCGGCCCTCCAGCGCACCGTCCGCCTGCAAGGTCGGATAGGTTACCGAAAACCCGTCCAGTTCTATGCTGCCGCCATATGGCAGCATGGAGCCCGCGTCCGCCAGAAGCCGTTCCGGCGTCGTCTGGTCGGTGGCCTTTGCAAGATAATCCTTCAAGCTTCTCACAGCGCGCTCCAGGCTCTCCTGCTGGAAACAAATTCTAGCCGTCTGTGTTGTTTCCGCTGCGTCGTCAAATTTGACGTTAAGCGCAACCCCCTCATATTCTGGGATTTTATCCATAAACAGCTCTTTTGCAATCAGCAGCTTCTCTCCTTCAATTTTATACAGCCTCGAAGGCAGCGGATCGTTCCCGGCGTATGGCGTACAGGAGGTTGCGGCACTGTTTCCTGCGCCGTAATCAATGATGAACTCCGCATAGTCCGGCAGCGTTTCGGTGCAGCGATAATATGTATCGGTACTGAAAAGGCGCGGCGGGCTGTCCGGCTCCTCCGGCCCGATCTCCCCTTCTATTGTTATAAGAAGTTCCTGCTCCCCCTGCACTTCAAACGTACCCTCCACATCTGCATAGCCCATCGTCCGCGCAGTATAGCCATAAACGCCGTCCGCCAGGGAATAGCTGCCGTCTGCATTGGGCTTTACCGCCGCC
Organism: Candidatus Avimonoglobus intestinipullorum; assembly: GCA_018714645.1. Lineage (GTDB taxonomy): Bacteria > Bacillota > Clostridia > UBA1381 > UBA1381 > Avimonoglobus > Avimonoglobus intestinipullorum. The sequence continues at coordinate 1,662 of DVND01000131.1, read as the reverse complement.
CCGTCCTTTTCTACATTGGCAACTGTCCGCTCCAGCGGCTTTTCAAAACGAACAGTTGTTTTGGGTGCGCTGTCAACCGTGTATGCATTGATTTGCGTTAATACGCCCAAATTCGAATAAGTATAACTGTCGACCCATACGTTTCCGTTTGTTGAAATCCAGCTCACGCCGCTGTAATCCGTACCCGCCAGCTGTTCCTTCGGCACAACCGGCACGACGTATTCCGTCCCCGGCATGGTATATTTAATAATCACTGCGAACTGTTCCCCGTCAAGCGCAACGGGATTTTGCAGCTTCACCGTGGTATAGCCCATATAATCCACCGTCCCACTCTGCACAAACTGCACCTGTGCGCCTGCCGGCGCGGAACCTACGGGATTGACATAAATCTCATATTCGGTATACCCCCGTGTGACAAATGCCACATCCGTCAGCAGCTCTTCTCCGGGCTGTTTTGTGAATACATTGGCTGCATATGTCGTATCGCTGCCAGATCCGGCAGCAGAGATGCCCATCAGCGGGCAGTTGTAATATGCATGGTCATACTCCACCGTCTCCGCCGCATCCGTCACATACCCGGCCAAAAAATAAACGGAAGGGGTGTCATAGGAAATGTAAAAATACCCGCCGTCATCTCTGTCTGCGCCCCATGAATTTTTCGCAATCCATGCGCCGTCCCGCGAGGGTATGGTCTTAAAATTCTCTTTTGGGTACGCGTCGTCCCAGCCGACCACCGTCACGGCATGATTTACTTTATACTCGTCAGACGGGTCATAGAACCCATAGGTATATGCATTATAGTATGAATTTTTATATTCCAGGCTAACATACGCCTCGCCGTATTCCATAATGGCGCGTTTCAGCTGTTTTTGCAATGCTTCGCGCCCTGTCTGGTCAATTTCGGATTGTGCGATAAACCGCAGCCCGCGCACCTGGGCGGACACAGGCTTTTGAATCTGCCCCAGATACAGCGCATCCGTCCTGTTGTCAAAAGGCAGCTCTCCATCATTGACCGGCCCGGCGCCCCGCATCAGATAGCCGCCGGCAAATAACAGGTTCCCGCCGGCGTTCACCGTCCTGTCCGCGGCGCCGTCCACATTGACGTAATCCCGCATGGCGCTGTAAGTGGAGTGCTCCATGTGCCATTCTGAAAAATCAAAGCGTTCGCGCTGCTGCGTTTGTTCAAACTGCTTTTTCCGGAGAAAGGACTCTATGCAGGAGCTGGCGGCAAATGCCCAGCAGCCTTCTGTCTGCATCTGGTTTTTCGGCTCGGAAATAAACGAAATATCCCCCTCCCCATCTCCGTCCACATCCACATCCCGGCTGTCATACTGTGCCGGCAGCGGCGCTTCTGCCGCAAAGGTCTGCATAGGCAACAAATCATGGTCGCTCTCCACCGGCAGCGGCGGGAGCAGCCCCGCCCGTTCCTCTTCCGGCAGGCTGATATAATCCAAATACGCAGCACTGTATGGCTCCATCGAAATCTGAAGCTCTTCCGCATAGGCCGGGAGCCGCGGGAAAAACGCCGCCAAAAGCAAATATACAACCCATTTTTTCATTGAAAATCACCCGTTCCTGCTTAATACTGTTTTCATTATAACATCGCTTTTTCCCATTGTCTATGTCAAACACACAAATTGGCGAAAAATGAACTATTTTGCA
>DVND01000130.1 GCA_018714645.1 Candidatus Avimonoglobus intestinipullorum | reverse complement strand
GGTAGATTTGGATTCCAGCCAGTTGGAACAGGAGTTGGAAAATTTAGGAAGCGCGGCGCAAACAGGGGTTGAAGGGTTGAAAACCCACTTTTCCGGTATAGGGGATGCACTTACCAATTTTGCAAAAAATGTACCGGAAAAAGTGCAAAAACCGCTGGAACAAGCCGCCCAAACGGGCATGGCCAGCATTAAAAATTTACAAAGCAGCATGGCGGGCGGCGGATTAGAAGCATGCGTGCAGACATTGGGCAACAATTTCAGCGCGTTTGGAACTTCCATTGCAGCCTTGGCAAACGCCGAGGTGCCCCAGGCAACAGACGCCATTGGGCTTTTGGGGTATGGGATGACGACTGCAAGCGCAGCAGTAAACGGTGTTGCGACGGGTATTTCAACTTACCAAACCCTATGTGCAGCGGCGACGGGTATTACGACCGGATGGAGCAATGCAATTGGTGTTTTAAATACATTGGAAGCCGCCCATCAATTAACGATGGTGGCTTCCAACGGCGGGTTGACGCTGATGCAGGGACTGATTGGCGTTTTGACGGGGAAAATTTCCCTGCAAACGGCTGTGACGGGGATTGCAACCACTGTGCAGGCGGCATTTTCTGCGGCGGTGAATTCCACATTTCTTGTTATAGGTGCAGTTGTTGCTGTGGCGGCAGCATTGGTGGTAGGTATTATAGCATTAACGAAGGCGTTCAGCAAGGAGACCGAGGAGGAGAAAAAGTACCGCGAAGAGACGGAGCGGATGAAGGAGAGCATGGAGGAGGCCAGCGAGGCCAATAAGCAGTTTAACGACTCCATGAAAAGCAACCAGGAGCAGCGGCGGCAGAACATCCAGGACACAGAGGCGGAGGCGCGGGTGACCCAGAGCCTGGCGACAAAGCTCTACAACCTGGCGGACAAGGAGCACAAGACCGCCGCCGAGAAGGAGCAGATGGCGCGGCTGGTGGAACGGCTGAACGAGGAGATGCCGGAGCTGGAGCTGGCCTTTGACGAGGAGACGGGGACGCTGAACAAGAACCGGGAGGAGGTTATGAAAAACGTCGCCGCGCGGATGGAGCTGGCAAAGCAGAACGCCGCCATGGACATGATGACGGATGCGTACAAGGACCAGTTCGAGGCGGAGGCGGAGCTGACCGACCTGAAGCGGCAGAAGGCTTCGGTGGAAAAAGAATACCAGGATTTGGTCGGGAAAGATGATTTAAGCAATCTGGAGAAAAAAAGAAAAGAAGTTTTGGAGGGCAACCTCACTACACTGGACGAAATGATCCAGAGCACGACAACTTCCTACATCAACAGCGCAAACGACGTGGCCGCGGCGAACGACCTTTTGAACCAAGCATGCAGCGAAAACGGCCAGGCAGTGCAATCCGCCCAGCAGATGATTACGGACGCGTTCCGAACCAGCACGGAAGCGATGGACGGGGCAACCACGACCATCCGGGACAAGGCAACGGCGTTCCTGGAAACCATGAACGCCGACAGCAGCACGTACGGGCAGGATTTTATCACCGCGTGGAGCACTGCCCTCACGTCCGCATCGCCGGAGGCGTACGGCTCCATTGAGGGGTTTGTGGCATACGTGCTTTCGACCATGGACAAAACGCCGGAGTTTGCCAACCTGGCGACCGTTGAAACGGGCGTATATACCCAGGGGATTTCCGAAGGAACGGAACAGGCAGGCGCGGCGGCCGACACAGTTTCCGACACCGCTGTCAGCAATTTGGATAAAACGGAAGAAGCAGGGGAGAGCGGAAAGAATACAGGCCAGGCTTACACGGAACAGGTAGAATGTGAAATCCGGCCCGCATCCAAAACAGCCGATAAAACCGGCGACGAGGTCGCACAAAATTTGGACAAATCCGCGGAGGCGGGCAAATCCGGCAAAAATGTCGCCCAGGCTTTTGCGGACAGCTTATTGGAAGGGAAAGAACCCGCCAGAACCGCCTTTGACAGCGTGATTGAAAACATCCAGAACGGCGGCAGCCTGCTTGCGCTGGCAAAGGATTTAAAAGCCCAAGGTATCAACAGCATCGCGGAGCTCGCCGCCGGGATGGGCGAAGGAGAGGATTCCATCAAGCAGAGGCTGGCGGAGGTGGGCGGCGTATCTGTCAGCACCATAGAAACCTTATTCAACGGCGACGGGACGGAAACGATGCGAAGCGCCGCAGGCAATATGATGGACGTTGCCGGGGCGGAATTAGCAGGGAAATCCACCGAAGTCCTTGTGCAGGCGGGAAACGCAGGCTTGAACATTGCGCGGGGAATCGCCTCCGGAATCCATTTGGGAGCGCCTGCAATCCAGGCAGCCGCACAATCGGCGGTCAATCAAGCTATCGCCGCCGCAAAGGCAGCAGCCGGGATTCACTCCCCATCCCGTGTATTCCGCGATGAAATCGGTAAACAATTGGTTGCCGGAATTGCAGCCGGGATTGAGTTGAACGGCGACCTGGCAACGGCGGCACTTGAGGATCTTAACAGCGATATGCTGGAATCGGAACGGCTTTACAATGCCGAACGGAAACGGATCGATGAGGAGCGCGCACTGGAGGAAGAGGCAGAGGCGCGGGAGGACTACTTTAAACGCCGCGCCGAAGCGGAGGACCGCGTGGAGCTTGCAGAGATCGAGGCCGAGGAGACAAAGCGGCTCAAGCGCAAGGCGCAGGACGAGGAACTGGAGGCCCTGCAGGAAAAGGCCGACAATGAGCGCGCGATCATGGATGCGCTGAAGGACGACATTACGAGCGTTTATGACGACATTGCCGAACACGCCCAGGAGAAGCTGGGCGCGGTAGAGGATTCCCGCCAGAGCCTGGAGGACAAGCTGCGCGGCGCCAGCAATATTGCGGAAACCGTTAAACTCAGCATTGGTTCCTACACCGATATGGCCGACTATGCCGCTCAAAATGAGCAGAAACTGGACTATATCAATAAAATTACAGAACTGCGCGACCGCATGAACCGGCTGGGGTATGCGGAGGAGACCATCCAGGCCTATATGGACGAGGTGCAGCAGATGGACATGGGCGAGGCCATGGGGTTTTTACGCGTCGTCCGGGGAAAGAGCGACGAGGAATTCCAAAAGAACATGGACGCGTACCAATACGGCCTCGCGCTGGACAAGCAGCTTGCCACCAGCTACTACAGCGACGATATGCAGCGGGCCTACGACGAATCCTTTGCCCTGATGGAAGCACGGCTGAACGAACTGGGGCTGGAGATCCCGGAGGGGTTCTTTACTTCCGGCTCTATTTCTGCTGAACGATTCGGCAAGGCGTTCCGGGAGGAACTGGACGCACAGATGGCGGAAATCCGCAGCATTGTTGAAAATTACCAGATCAATATCACGCCGCACGTGCAATTATCTGCCGCTGCAGGCGGGACTGTCAGAAACAACACCTACAACGACAACATCGTCATTTATTCTGCGAACCCGACCGTGACGGCGCAGGATTTTTCCAATTATGAGACGCGCAGAAACCAATTATTAGGAGGGTCAGACGTATGATTGAGCTGATTTACAAAAACGATCAAGAGCGCACGATTTTCTTCGGCGGCGCGAACGCCCCATGGAAGCTGGTAACGGTTGAAGGGCTTGGGCTGGCGCCAAAGACGTTTTCCACCGCCGTTTATCCCGGTATCCCGGGGGCGGAGCTGACCGGGGAGAGCATCGGGGCGCGCACCATTACACTCACCGCGGATTTGCGGCAAAACAATGAAACGCAGCTGCGGCTGTCGCAGGCGGCAATTACGCTGGACCGGCCGGGGGAACTGATCCTGCGGGTGGGGTACAAATCCCGCAAAATCGGGGCGCGGTGCAATGCGCTGGACATCGGCGACCGCAATGGCGCGGTGCAGCGCTGCGTTTTTCAATTCACCTGCGACTATCCTTATTTTGAGGACACCGAGACGACATACATCCCTGTATTTGCAAGAACGCCGCTGCTGAACAAATATTTTACCTTTGACGGCATGTTTTCGAAACGCGTGTCACGCGGGGAGATTCTCAGCATTGGCAATATTTTTACGGAACCGGTTTTTTACATAGACGTGCAGCATGTTCCGGAGGAAAGCACAACCGCGGAAAAGGGGATTTTGATTACAAACTACACCACGGGTCAATATATCCGCCTGGACTACGAGCCCGCGCAGGGGGAACAGATCACCATTGACATCCCGAACCGTGACATCCATAACGACGCCGGCGAAAATTTGATTGCATATATCTCCGACGACACGTTCCTTGACGGGTTTTACATTATGCCCGGCGCCAATGATATCGAGGCACTCAATTACAGCGCTGATACATCTATGACGGTGATGTGCATGTTTACAAACAAGTACGTCGAAGCGGTTTATTGATTGGGGGGATTGCATTGGATTTATTTTTTTATGACTTTGAATTTCATCTGCTCCATATTGAACGCAAGTTTATTTCGGCAAACTGGACTGTCAAATACAACGGTGTGGGAACGTTTGAAGCGGTATTTGCCGTTACTTCTCCCGTGGTTCCGTTATTGATGGAGAAAAAATATGTGGTCGTGCGACAGGGGCGGTATGCCGCAATCGTGACCGGGAAGATGCTGGATCAGCAGTTTACCGTCTACGGCAGGACGCCAAACTGGATCCTCAGCAAAAGGACAGTACCGAAGTTTCCAAAGCAGACGGAAGATGTTACGACGTTGGTGCAGTGGTGCGCGGCGGGGTTTGCAAACACTGCTGCATCATGTACGGATAACATGAAAAAATGCGGGTTTTATGATTTATTTGCGAACGGGACATTTGTTTTCAATTCGGATATCGGGAATACGGAAAAAATTGATTTTTGGCGCGACACGCCAAACCTTTTGGAGAAAGTTGTTTCAGAATGCCTGGCACGTATTGGAGCGGGGCATGAAGTGCTGTTCGATGTGGAACAGAAAAAGTGGGTGCTGTATTTACATCAGGGAACAGAATTGCCGCTGATTATTTCAGAATCCAATAAGAACGCGTATGATTCTAAGATGAATGTGGACTGTCTGGACTATTATACCTGCGGCTGGTATGAAAAGCAAAGTACATCCGAAGAAAGCGGCAGTACGGGCTCTGCGGCGGAAAACGAATGGGTGTTTCTCAAGGGCGACGAAACGAAAACCGGCATTTACCGATGGGAATGTACGTTGACCGGCACCAGTGAATCTGAGGCGAAAAGCGATTTAGAGGCCAAAAAATGGAACAGTGAAATCCAAATTATGGCACATGGTTTAGAGCACGGTGTGGATTATGAGTTGGGGGACATTGTCCGATGCCAGATATCAAAAGGCAGCTATAAAACCACTGTGCAAAAGCGGATCACGGGTGTGACATTGAAATATGAGCAGGGCGGCATATCGCAGCAGCCGGAGCTATCGGATTTAGAGGATTTGGAAAAGTTAAAGGAGGAAGAGGATGGGAATTCATTATAAGTTTGTGGACAATGCCGT
>DVND01000129.1 GCA_018714645.1 Candidatus Avimonoglobus intestinipullorum | reverse complement strand
AGGACGGCAGCGGGATGGACCGCTGCCGCTGATGGATTGATGAAAATTAAGCAGCGTTTTACCATTTATAACGTCATCATGCTGTTAACACCGATCATTTTGATGGGTGTTATTTCCGTGTGTTTTTTGATCATCTTTGTTTTGAAATACCCCGTCGAAGAGCTGCAGATCAGCCGGGCGGCTTTGATTGACCCTCATGTGTTCAGCCAGGCGGTGGGGGACTTTTTTCAGAAAAACCCGGGTGCGTTCCAGCCCATATTTTTATGGCTGGGGTTGTGCCTGACAGTCATGATCCTCACGACGACGCTGGTGACCATGCGGATGTCCCGGAGTATCACAAAGCCCATTGCCAAGCTGACAAAAGCGGCGGAGAACATCCGTATGGGGGATTTGGATTTTGAAGTGCTGGGCAGCCGGTATGAGGAGATCGACATCCTGTGCAATGAGTTTGACAGTATGCGCAAATCCCTGCGGGATGCACGCAAAACAGAGGAGCAGCTGCGCCGCGAACGGAATATGCTGCTGGCGAACCTGTCCCACGATTTGCGCACGCCGGTGACCTCAATTAAGGGGTATATCGACGGCATCCGGGACGGCGTGGCGGATTCGCCTGAAAAGCTGGAAAAATATCTGGACACCATCTATTCCAAGGCCGTGGTAATTGAAGACATGGTGCGGAACCTGTCCACGTTTTCCAAGCTGGAACTGTCCAAGCTGCAGTTCCGGTTTGTGTATGGCGAGCTGAACAGTTTTTTGCGGGAGTTCGTGGAGGAGTACCGGCTGGATTTGGAAAAGCACGATATGGTGCTGGAGACCGCATTTTGTGAGACTCCGGTTCAGGTAAAAATCGATTATGAGCAGATGGGCCGTGTGTTTGCAAACCTGATTGAAAATGCGATTAAATACAAAAAAGAGGGGACGGGCCGTCTGTCCGTCGCCACCTATGCCGGGGACGGCGGCATCTACGCGCAGATTGCCGACGATGGCATCGGTATGAAAAAGGAAGAGCTGAAAAAGGTGTTTGAAGGGTTCTACCGGGTGGACACGGCGCGGACGATGAATATCAAGGGCAGCGGCCTGGGGCTGGGGATTGCCCGGCAGATTGTGGAAAAGCACGGCGGCAAAATCTGGCTGCAAAGCGCCGGCGAACACATGGGGACAAAGGCGATTATTTATTTGCCGGCTGTGCGGCAGGGGGAGATACAGCAATGAAGCATATACTGATTATTGAGGACGACGAAAGCATCGCAGAGCTGGTGCGGGACTATTTGGAAATCAACGGGTTCCGCGCAACCATCGCCGCGCGGGGGACGACGGGGCTGGAACTGGCTTTGGCGGAGGAGTTTGATTTATTGATTGTGGATATCATGCTGCCGGGGATGGACGGTTTTGAATTGGTGGCAAAGCTGCGGGAGAAAAAGCAGACGCCCGCCATCTTCCTGTCGGCAAAGGACGATGATATCAGCATCATCCGCGGCCTGGGGCTGGGCGCGGACGACTATATGACAAAACCCTTTAACCCAAACGAGCTGATTGCACGCGTCAAGGCGCATATCCAGCGGCATGAGGTGCTGCTGAACACCTCGCGGGATTTGATTACCGCCGGGAGCCTGGCCATTGATAAAAATGCGCACAAGGTGACCGTCGGCGGGGAAGAAGTGGCGCTGACGGTGAAGGAATATGATTTACTGCTGTTTTTGGCGGAAAACAGGAACAGAACGTTTTCCAAGGATGTGCTGTTTGATAAAATCTGGGGGATGGACGCCATCGGCGACATCTCGACGGTGACAGTCCATATCCAGCGCATCCGGGACAAAATTAACCGTCCGGATGAGAAGCACATTGAAACCGTCTGGGGCGTTGGCTATCGGTTTAATTGAATAGGGACCCGCTTCCGCTGTGCCGGAGGCGGTTTTTTTTTTCGGCCTGCCGGCGCAGGTTTATTGCAAATATAAAAGATGTTTGTTATAATAATGAAAAATTCAAATGGATGGAGAGAGGAACGGATGAAGCAGCGTTATGATATTGCGGCATATATCTGGCCCGCATATACGGGGGACGAACTGAAAACACGGATTTTTTGGGAAAAAGGGCTGGGGGAATGGCAGACGGTCATGGCGGCGCAGCCGAAGTTTGAGGGCCACGCATGGCCGCGCAAACCGTTGTGGGGTTACGTCAACGAAGCGAATCCGGACGTCATGGAGATGCAAATCCGGGCGGCACTGAAGCACGGGGTCAATACGTTTATTTACGACTGGTATTGGTACGACAACCGCCCCTATTTGGAAAACTGCCTGAAGGATGGATTTTTACGGGCGGGAAATAACCAAGAGATGCAGTTTTATTTGATGTGGGCAAATCATGACGTCAACTATCTCTGGGATAAGCGGAATGCGGGGCGTGTTGCTGAGGTCCTTTACAGAGGGACTCATTCCGAATATGAATTCAAATGTGCCACTCAATATGTAATTGACAACTATTTTGCATTACCCAATTATTATAAAATTGATGGAAAGCCTGTCTTTTGTATTTATGAACTGTCCAACCTGTTGCTGGGGCTAGGCGGGGAGGAACCTGTCAAGCGGGCGCTGGAGGACTTCCGGGCGCGGTGTGTCCAGGCGGGGCTGCCGGGGGTACATATTCAAACGACGCTGCGCGGGGAATTTCAGCCAAACCGCAGCGGCGTGGATCATCCGGTATTTTTTGATACGCTGAAAATGGCCGAAAGGCTGGGCTTTGATTCCCTGACCCATTACCAGTTTGTCCACTTTGTCGACATTGACGCTGATTACGAGGCCATCATCCCCGAAGTCGTGGCGTGCTGGGATTATATTGCGGCCCACAGCAGTATTCCGTATTATCCCCATGTTTCTCTTGGCTGGGACAACAATCCACGGCACCATGGGTTCCAGCCCGGGATTTTAAGGAATAATACGCCGGAAAACGTGAAAAAAGCGTTTTTGGAAGCAAAAAATTACCTGGACAAAAGAAAGCTAAATGCGCCGCTGCTGACGGTCAATAGCTGGAACGAGTGGACGGAGGGCAGTTATCTGGAACCGGACGATTTATATGGGTATGGGTATCTGGAAGCGATCCGGGACGTATTTTTATAATATGCGGGCAGTGCCGCAAGGCAGTATTACAGAATAGGAGGGAACGGTATGAAAAAAATAATAGCAGCAATCGTTGCGGGTTTGTGTTTTGGCGCTATTGTATTTGCGGAGGCTGACCCGCGGATTGAGCAGGTAACATTGGACGAACCATTTACAGCGCGATGGAACGGTCAATATTATGTGCGTTGGGGCGCCAATGGCACGATGGAGTTTTCGGAGAATGGGTTTGACTATGTGCAAAGGACGCTGCCAATACGATACATTCCGCATTATGGGAATGGAGTAAACCTGCTTGTGGCGGAAACGCAGGAAAATACACCTATATATTACATTCAAAAACATCCAAACATAATGAAAAATTCACCGATGTATGTATTGGATGAATCATACAATGTGATAGATACAATTGAATTTAATGGATATCTTTTTTACCTCGGGTATCGTGACGGATATCATTATCTGCGGCGGGGGGTATATGTAGAGCCATATGAAAACTGTTACTATAAAACGGCAAATGGCGTGGATTGGATTGAGATAGAAATGGAGGAAGCGTATACATCAGAAACACCGTTGGAAAATGGGTATAAATTGACGGGAAGATATGAAAATCCAGAGGATTGGGATAAGCCGCAAGCAGAACTTTTAGCATTTCTTGTTGACAAAGAACAGAATGAATATCCCATAATATGGGAAAATGGGATATATACAGGAGCTGGAGAAAAGAAAAGGGATCTGATTAGAATTTTTATGAAAGATGAGGAAACGGGAGAGGAAAGATGGAAATTGACAATGGACGGCATATATGGTGTTGAATTCCCAGAGGATGCGAACGGGACGGTGTGGAACAACGATGAATACGTGTATGTCGGGAAGCAGGTGATGGTCACGGAGCCGCGGACGCAATACTACCGGCTGCCGATGTCTGCGCTGCAGAATAACATTATCGTGCGGCTGCAGGATAAGATATTGGGGTTTGAAACGCCGCCGGTGGTGGAGGATGATTACACGCTGGTACCCATGCGTTTCCTGTTTGAGCAGATGGGTGCGGAAGTGGAGTGGAACCAGCAGACAAAAACTGCCACATTGCATCGGCAAGGGGATGCGGTGACATTTACAGTGGACAATAAAACTGCCACGGTCAACGGAGCACCCAAAACTATGGCTGTCCCGGCGCGGCTGGTGAATGACAAAACCATGGTGCCGCTGCGGTTTTTGTCCGAGGAGCTGGGCATGACCGTGGAATGGGATAATGAGACACGGACGGCGATTATTGCGTAAAATTTTTAAAAAAGCTGCAAAACCCCATGCTGTTTTGGCATGGGGTTTTTGCAGATTCAGTCTTTTTTGATACCGCCGAAAAATTTTGTTTTTTCCTGCATTTTACATTGCATGTTGTCCAGCGCTTCACCGAAACAGAATGATACAAGTAAAAATATCTTAAAAAACGGCGTTATATAAATACGCCTTAAATGTTCCAAGTTATCTCTATATTGCCGTCGGCAATACGTATAACTTTAATCAATGTGTCAACAACAGATTGCTTATCTTCATAGCTGATACTATCCCAAGTTTCAACGTGGTTGGTTACTGTTTCTATATCTTTTGCATTTTGGTTATGGGTAAGTGATACTATTTCTTCTTGAAGATTTTTTCTCTCTGTATCTAACTGTTCAACCTTTTTGTTGATGTATTCCATTAAAACAGTATTTGCCCCGACCACTTTGGAAAGCAGATCGTCAATCTCTTTGTCTATTTCAGACAAACGTATTTTATTTTCATTGACTTTTGGCTTGCTTTTTTGTTCGGATTGATAAGTAAGAGTTTTGAATTCTGATAATTTTTCTATGCTCCCTCGGCTTCCAGTGTTCTTT
>DVND01000128.1 GCA_018714645.1 Candidatus Avimonoglobus intestinipullorum | reverse complement strand
AATTTTTCCTTCGTTGTTTTTGCCTTCCCCTGGATTTCCGGGACCGGCGGCATCTCATTTTTTTGATGATGCTCCTTCGGTTTCCGGCCTCCGTGGATATCGCCGGGGCGGTATCTGCGCATTCCCTGTTTCGCCATCGCTATTTTCTCCTTGTGTTCGGGCCAAGAGCTTCTTTTTTGATGTTATGCTGCTGATTCTGCGGCTCTGTCCGGCCTTTTATTTGTTCCTGTTTAAAACGTTCTTCCATACAAAACACCTCCAATTACATCCCTTTTATAGTTTCTTCCGCAAAAATTGTTCTATACATTGTAATAAAATCCTGTAATACAACATAAACTACAATCAAGTTCCGGGTTCATTTTTTGTTTACAAATCTTGTCAGGATTGTTCATGGAAACTGCTTGATTTGTTCATATTTTCCGTCTATAATGAAATTATAGAAAAAAGAAAGAAGGTGATTCCATTGGGACAGTCGCACAGTGAAAAGTAATTTACACATGTTTGTTGAAGGAGGGTTTTATATGTTTGATTTAATTCCTTTTGGACGCAGAGACAGAGACTTATACAGATATTTTGATGATTTTGACAAGCACTTTTTCGGGAATGCGGAGAAAATGTTCGCAGGCTTCCGGACCGATATTATGGATAAAGGCGACCACTATATCCTGCAGGCCGAGCTTCCGGGCTTTGCCAAGGAGGATATTCACATAGATATTGACGGCGATTACCTGACCATATCCGCCCAGCATGATGAAGTTGTAGATGATAAAAAAGACAGCTACATCAGGAAAGAACGGCATTATGGTTCCTTCTCCAGAAGCTTTAACATCGCAGACGTCAAAGCGGATGAAATTTCTGCAAAATACAGGCATGGCGTATTGGAGCTGAACATGCCAAAAACAGCAAAAGAAGCGTCTAAAACGCGTAAAATAGATATTGAATAAAAAAAGACCGCAACGGTCTTTTTTTATTTCAATTCCAACGCTTTGATTTTTTCAAGCCGCGCCGCATGGCGCCCGCCCATATACTCCGTCTCCAGCCAGGTATCCACAATCATGAATGCCAGTTCCCGGCCGATCACGCGCCCGCCCAGGCAGAGGATATTTGCGTCATTGTGCATTTTTGTCATTTTTGCGCTGTATACATCCCCGCAGACCGCCGCGCGAATCCCTTTGATTTTGTTGGCTGCAATGGAGATGCCGATCCCTGTGCCGCAAATCAGGATCCCCCGGTCGCAAGCCCCGCTTACAACCGCGTTCCCCACCTGCTCGGCAATGTCCGGGTAATCGACGCTCGCTTCATCGTAACAGCCGAAATCCCGCACCTCTATGCCCTTTTCCTTTAAATGCCTGATTACGTGGGTTTTCAATTCAAACCCGCCGTGATCACTCCCGATTGCTAACATGTTTTTTCTCCTCCAATTCCCGTTCCGCCTGCGGCTTGCGCAAATACAACGGAACCAATTCCCTGTAATTTACCGCTTTCCCCTGTTCAAACAGGCCTTGTGCCGCCACAGCCACGGATGCCGCCCGGTGCAGGCTGCAATTTGCGGGCGCAAACGCACACAGCGCACCCAGTTGCTCCTGAATATACGCCCGGTGCACCGGAACGCCGTCGCCTAAAAACAGCACCTTTTTTTTCATCTGCCGCAAATCGGCAACACAATCCTCAATGGAGACCGCCCGCGGCGCCCGCAGCTCCTTGGCAACAGTCCCGTCCCAGCAATATACGCCGTTATAAACCTGATTCCGGCGCGCATCCATAATCGGCGCCACCACATATGCACAGCACGGCAGATTATACGCCAGCCCCAGCAGCGTGCTGACGCCCACCACCGGCTTCTGCACCGCATGCGCCAGGCCCTTCACCGTCGTCACACCAATCCGCAGCCCCGTAAAGGAACCCGGCCCATACGCTGCGGCAAACAGGTCGATGTCAGACGGCTGCATCTGGCAGCTTTTGAATAACCCATCAATCATCGGCATCAACGTTTCCGAATGGGTCTTTTTATAATTTACAATGGATTCGCACAGCAGCTGTCCGCCGGAAAGGATTGCGGCCGACGCGACATTTGCAGCGCTGTCCACCGCCAAAATGTTCATGCGCTTACCCTCTTTTTTCTATCTGAATTATTCTGAATTGCTCTTCTTTTTCATAATCTTTGGAGATGGTGATATCGTACCGTTTTTCCGGCAGGATCGGAGCAATCTGCTCCGGCCATTCGATAACCGCCACACCGTCTCCGTACACATAGTCCTCATATCCGATCTCATCCATCTCCTCCCAGGAGCCGATGCGGTACACATCAAAATGATACAGCGGGAGGCGGCCTTCATAGCAGTTGACAATCGTAAAGGTCGGACTTGTCACAGGCTCTTCAATGCCCAGCCCCTGCGCCAGGCCCTGCACAAATGCGGTTTTCCCCGCGCCCAGATCGCCGTACATGCAGACACAGTCGCCCGGGCGGAGCGTTTTTGCAAATGCCTTTGCCACGTTTTTCGTTTCTGTTGGGCTGTTCGTTTTGTATTCCATACAGGCACCCCATCAAAACAGCCCGGTAATGACGCCGTTTTCATCAATGTCAATGCGGTTGGCGGCCGGTTCTTTTCCCAAGCCCGGCATGACCATGATATCCCCCGTTTCCACAACGATGAAGCCCGCGCCGTTGGATACACGCACAGCTGATACCGTCACCTCAAAGCCCTCCGGGCGCCCCAAAAGCGCCGGATTGTCCGACAGGGAATACTGGGTTTTTGCCATGCAGACCGGCTTTTTATCCAGCCCCAGCTCCTCCAGCAGCCTGATTTGCTTTTCTGCCCGCGGCGTGTATACCGCGCCCTTTCCGCCATAAATACGCGTCACAATCGCATTGATTTTATCTTTAATAGGCTCCTGCTCGTCATACAACACTTTAAACGCCGATGGCGCCGTTTCAATGGCATGGACCACCCGCTCCGCCAATTCCAGGCCGCCGGCGCCGCCCTTGGCGAACACCTCCGATAACGCGCACGGCACGCCGTATTCCCCGCAGGCCTGCCGCACAGCCTCCAGCTCCGCATCCGAATCCGTGTCAAACCGGTTCAGCGCAACCACGACGGGGATCCCATAGGACTGCATGTTTTCAATATGTTTTTTCAGATTCACAACGCCTTTTTTCAGGCTATCCACATCCGGTGTTTTTAATTCGGTTTTGGGGACGCCGCCGTTGTATTTCAGCGCCCGCACCGTGGCAACAATCACCACTGCATCCGGCCTTAACCCCGCAAACCGGCATTTGATATCCAAAAATTTTTCCGCGCCCAAATCTGCGCCGAACCCGGCCTCCGTGATCGTGTAATCCGCCAGCTTCAGCGCCAGCTTTGTCGCAATGATGCTGTTGCAGCCATGCGCAATGTTCGCAAACGGGCCCCCATGGATCAGGCAGGGCGTATGCTCCAGGGTCTGGACAAGGTTCGGCTTGACAGCGTCCTTCAGCAGCACCGCCATCGCCCCGTCCGCCTGCAGCTCCCGCGCCGTAACCGGTTTCCCGCTTTTATTATAGCCAATGATAATATCGCCAAGGCGTTTTTTTAAATCCATCAAATCATCCGACAGGCATAAAATCGCCATGATTTCCGACGCTACGGTAATCATAAACCCATCCTGCCGCGGCACGCCGTTGACCTTTCCGCCAAGGCCGACCACCGTCTCCCGCAGGGCGCGGTCATTCATATCCAGCACCCGTTTCCAGACAATGTTGGTCACGTCGATATCCAGCGCATTCCCTTGATGGATATGGTTGTCAATCATCGCCGACAGCAGGTTGTTCGCCGCGGTAATCGCATGCATATCGCCTGTGAAATGCAAGTTGATATCCTCCATCGGCACCACCTGGCTGTAGCCGCCGCCCGCCGCGCCGCCTTTGATGCCCATGACAGGCCCCATGGAGGGTTCGCGCAGCGCCAGCATGCATTTTTTCCCCAGCCGGCGCATGGCGTCGCCCAGGCCCACCGTCGTGGTGGTTTTCCCTTCCCCGGCCGGCGTCGGGTTGATGGCCGTCACCAGGACCAGCTTCCCATCCGGATTCCCGCTGACCCGGTCAATCAATTCCGATGAAATTTTTGCCTTATACTTCCCATAAAATTCAAGCTGTTCCGCCCCGATTCCGACAGATGCGGCAATTTCCTGAATCGGTTCCATCTTTGCCGCTTGCGCTATTTCGATATCACTCAGCATCCGTACGCCCCTTTTCCTTCGCTTTTTTTAAAAACCGTTCCCGTTCAACCAGCACCCGCTCATGGGTCGCCTCGCCGATAATGCCCGCCGCATCATATGCCTTCACATGAAATACCAGCCGCCGCCCGTCGATTTCCGCCAGCTCCGCCACAGCCTGCACCTGCATCCCCACAGGCGTCGCCGATGTATGACGGAGGGACAGCGCCGTTCCCACCGTGCTGTTTCCCGGCCCTACTTCCCCGGCAACGCATTGGACGCAGGCCGCTTCCATGGCCGCTGCCAGCGCGGGCGTCGCAAACACGGGCAAATCGCCGCTCCCCATCGCCAGGGCCGTATTCCCCTCTGTCACCAGGACCCGGTGTTCCCCTTTCTGTCCAAGTTTTAACATATTTTTCCCTTTCTATTCCACAAAAATGAAGGCCATCCCATGAACAGCGTCAAAACACGCTTTTAAAACGCATATCCGCTTATGGCACAGCCTGAAATTCACATCATTATGTACTTTTATTTATTGTTAAAATATACCCGGTCATCATGCACCTTTTTCAGGAGCATGTCCAAACGGCGCTCTACATCGCCCAATATATCGTCCGCATACTGATCCACATCTGTTTTGATGCTGACAGCCTGGTTCTGTGCGTCCGTCACAAGCTGGTTCGCCTGCTCATACGCCTGCCGCGTGATTTCATTCTCATCCACGAGCTGGATCATCTTTTCCTCCGCGTTTTTCACCATGGCATCCGCCCTGGATTCCGCTTCAGACAACAGCCGCTGCCGTTCATCCTTGATCCATTTTGCTTCCTTCACTTCATCCGGGAAAACGAGGCGCATCTCCTGTATGTAATCCAGCAAATCTTCCTTGTCAACCAGAATTTTCCCACTTAACGGAACGGTCGGCGCTTTGTCGATTGTTTCTTCCATCATGTCGATAATTTCCATAATCTCCATATCAAAAACTCCCATCCATTTTATTATACTTTTCTTTTATTTTTGGAATCAGCTTCGAAGGCACAAGCCCTTCCAGCTCCCCGTGGTACTTCGCAACCTCTTTTACCATGCTGGAACTGATGTAGGAATACTTTGTATCCGTCATCATAAACATCGTTTCATATTCCGGATCCAGCGCCTTGTTTAAAAGTGCCATCTGAAATTCATATTCAAAATCAGCAACTGTCCTGAGACCCTTTACAATCACAGCGGCCTGCTTCTGCTTTGCAAAATCAACCAGCAGCCCGTTGAACCTGTCACAGGTCACATTGGGAATATCCGCCGTCACCATCCGGATCATCTCGCAGCGTTCCTCCGCTGTAAAAACAGGCTTTTTACTAATGTTGTCCAAAACGCCCACAACCACCTGGTCATAGACCTTTGCAGCCCGCCGGATCACATCCAGATGGCCGTTTGTAATCGGATCAAAGCTCCCGGGATAAACCGCAATTCTCAATGTTTATCACCTCTATGATAGATTGTAATGCAGCTCCTCCCGTATTTTTTCTGTTTTAAAACCGCAAGCCCCATAATATCGCCGGGCTCGTCCCCGGAATCGCGCTCCAAAACCGCAATCCCCTCCTCCGCTAAAATATCCCTTTTGGATATCAGCTCCAGCGTCGGCCGGACCAGCCCCTGATTATACGGCGGGTCAAGAAAAACCACATGAAATTTCTGAGCCGTTCGGTTCAGATAGGATGCGGCTGATTCATTCAGGATTTCCATCCTGTCCAGAAAACCGGCCTTTTCCGCATTGCGGCGGATCAAACCGACAGAACGCGCGTCAATATCCGTGACGACCGCCCTGTCCGCGCCGCGGCTCAAAGCCTCCAGGCTCAGCGCGCCGCTTCCGCCGAACAAATCCAGCACAACGCTGTCCCGGACAAAATCCTGTATCAAATTGAACATCGACTCCCGAACCCGGTCAGTCGTCGGACGGACGTCCGCGCCCTCGAATTCAAAGAGCTTCAGCCCGCGGCGTGTACCCGCAATAATCCGCACATCATACGCCTCCCACATTACAAAGTATATTGTATCTTAAATCACCAAAAACGTCAACATTATTTTATAAAAAAATCAAATTTTTTTACAAAATAATTAAATAATTGTTACAGATGCAATATAATTTTCATATTTATCACCATCTGCGTCTCAGTTCATCGCAATCTCCGGTTGGAAAACCTGCTGCACCCTCTTCCGCAGCCCCGCATTGGCGGGTTGCTGCAATGCAGGGTCCGTCTCCAGCAGCTCCCGCGCCGCCTCCTGCGCCAGCTTCAGCATGTCCATATCCGCAAACAGGTTTGCGATTTTCAAATCCGGCAGGCCATGCTGGCGCGTTCCGAAGAAATCCCCCGGCCCGCGCAGGCGCAAATCCTGCTCGGAGATGTAAAACCCATCGTTGGACATGCACATGGTCTCCATCCGTTTTTTTGTCACGTCATTGTTCCCATGCGCAAACAAGATGCAGTAGGCCTGGTCGTGCCCGCGCCCCACGCGCCCCCGGAGCTGGTGCAGCTGGCTCAGCCCGAACCGTTCCGCATTTTCGATAATCATCATATTGCTGTTGGGTACATTGACCCCCACCTCAATCACTGTCGTCGAAACAAGGATGTCGATCTGATGCGCAATAAACGCCTCCATCACCGCATCCTTTTCCTTTGCCTTCATCTTCCCGTGGAGCAGCCCCACACTGTACCCAGGGAATACCCGCTGCAGCTGTTCTTTAATCTGCACGGCATTCTGCAAATCGCTTTTTTCCGTTTCCTCGATCAACGGGCAGATCACGTAACTCTGCATCCCTTCGCGCAGGTGTTTTTCCAGAAATGCATAGATCCGCTTTCGCATATTTTCCCCCACGGCATACGTCGCCACAGGCTTGCGGCCCGGCGGCAATTCGTCGATGATGGAAATATCCAGATCGCCGTAAAGGATGATGGCCAGCGTCCGCGGGATCGGCGTGGCCGTCATGACCAAGACGTTGGGGTTATCCCCCTTCCCGGCCAGCCCCGCCCGCTGGGATACCCCAAACCGATGCTGTTCATCCGTCACGGCAAGCCCCAGGTTTTTATAGGCCACATCCTTCTGGATCAGCGCGTGGGTACCGACAATGAGATCCATCTCCCCCGCCGCAATCTGCCCATACAGCTCCTTTTTCTTTTTCGTGCTGCCGGTCAGCAGGCATATCCGCAGCCCCGTCCCCGCAAAAAAGGCGGAAAAGGTCTCATAATGCTGGTTCGCCAGGATTTCCGTCGGCGCCATAATGGCCGCCTGGAACCCATTCTTGACGGTAACATACATCGCCGCCGCCGCGACAACCGTTTTCCCCGAACCAACATCCCCCTGCACCAGCCGGTTCATGGGCCGCGATTTTTGGAAATCGGCGCACAGCTCATCAATCACCCGCTCCTGGGCGCCCGTCAGCGCAAAAGGGAGCTTTTCAATAAATTCCTGTACACAGGCCGTATCCGTATACGGCGCCCTTGTTTTTTGATGGATATCCGCTTTACGCATGGACAGCGCCAGCTGCAATATCAGCAATTCTTCAAACACAAACCGCCGCCGGGCGATTTCATAGCTGTTAAAATCAGCCGGGAAGTGGATATTTCTCATCGCAAAATTCAATTCTGCAATATTGTATCGCTCCCGGATATCCTTCGGGATATATTCCTCCAGCGGGCCCGCCACTTCCAGCGCCTGTTCCATGGCCCCCTGCACCATCCGCTGGGTCAAGTTCTCCGTCAGCGGGTACACCGGGACGATCTTCCCCGTGAACCGCTGCCTGCCGCGCTTTTCATAAATGGGGTTTACCAGCTCCCGCTTCTGGCGGCTGGCCTGGATTTTCCCGTAAAATATGTATTCGTCCCCCGTTTTGAACTGGCCTTTCACATATTTGTTGTTATACCATACCACCGTCATACCGCCGGTCTCATCACTGATAATCATGGAGTAGATGGTCATATTTTTGCGGATGCGGGTCTCCTTAACAGGAGAAAAAACGGTAGCGTCAATGCATACCGTTTCCCCTATTTCACATGCACAAATCTGCTTTGTTTTTGAGCGGTCCTCATGGCCCCGCGGGAAAAAATAAAGCAAATCCTCCACAGTTTTAATGTTTTTTTTTGCAAAAAGCTTCGCCCGCGCCTCTCCGACACCTTTTAAATATCGAATATCCAGCATCGTCCGAACTCCTTATTCCACAGAAATAATAAAGTAATATAACGCCTGCCCGCCATACCGGACGGAAACCTCCAGGTCTGCGAACCGCTCCTCCAACGCCGCTGCGTATTCCTGTGCGTCCGCCTCCTTGACGTCCGCGCCATAATAAACGGTCAGGTATTCGCTGTCCGCATCCGCCATATCCGCAATCACATCGGTGCACACCGCAAACGGGTCGCGCCCTGTCACAACAATCTTGCCCTCATTCATGCCGAGGATATCGCCTTCTTTGATGGCCTGCTCCCCAATCTCCGTATCGCGCACCGCATAAGTGACCTGCCCCGTTTTCACCGCGCCTGCCGCACGGTTCATGGCCGCTTCATTGGCTTGTTCGTCTTTATTGGCGTCAAACGCCAGCATCGCCGCGATACACTGCGGAATGCTTTTTGTCGGGATCACAATCACATGCTGCTCCGAAATCTCCCTGGCCTGGTCCGCCGCCATCACAATATTTTTGTTGTTGGGAAATACGAAAACAGCGTCCGCATCCAGCCGCCCGACGGCCTCCAGGATATCTTCCGTACTGGGGTTCATGGTCTGCCCGCCCGTGATGATTTCGTCAATGCCCAAATCCTGGAACACGGAACGGATCCCCTCGCCCATGCAAATGCCGACAAAGGCATATTGCTTGTGTTCCCTGGGCGGTTCCGGCGGTTTTTTCGCCTCCTCCGGCCTAGTGATCAGGCTCTGGTGCTGATGCGCCATATTGTCGATCTTAATATTGATCATCGCCCCCAGCGCCACCGCCCGCTCCAGGATATATCCCGGATGGTTCGTGTGGATGTGCACCTTCACGATATCGTCATCATCGATGACCAGCATACTGTCGCCCTTGGTCTCAATTGCCTTGCGGAACGTCGCCACGTTCACGTTTTTATTTTTCTTTTCCACAATGAATTCGGTGCAGTATGTGTATTTGATGTTTTTCGTCTCAACCGCCTGCTGGGCAATATCGGGCTTGCCCGCCGCCTTCGGCTGGTCCGGGACAGCCTTCCCCTCGACCTCCGCACCATGCTCCAAATAATAAAGCGCGCCCTCTAAAAAATACATCCACCCCTGGCCGCCGGCGTCCACAACGCCCGCTTTTTTCAGCATCGGGAGCATTTCCGGCGTTTTCTCCAGCACGCGGTTGCCGCGCATCACCGCCTTTTTCAGCATCTGGGGAAACGCTGCACCATCCGTCGCCGCTTTTACCGCCGCCTGGGCCGTCTCGCGCGCAACTGTCAGGATCGTCCCCTCCGTCGGGTTCATGACCGCCTTATACGCCTCTTCCGACCCGCGCTTCAATGCCCGCGCGAAATCGACCGCGTTACATGTTGGGCGGTTTTTCAACTCCTTCGCAATCCCCCGGAAAAACTGGGACAAAATAACGCCGGAATTCCCCCGCGCGCCGCGCAGCGTCGCATAGGACGCCGCATCCGCCACCTTGCAGGCAGAAGAGGACACAGCCTCGTCCAACGCCTTTGCCATCGCCATGGCCGTCATGGACATATTCGTCCCCGTATCCCCGTCCGGCACAGGAAATACGTTTAAATCATCAACCGTTTGCTTGTTATTATATAAATTATTTGCGCCGGACCGCAACATGTGCGCAAGTAATTGTCCATCTATCGTGTTTATTGTAATCTCCTCCTATCGTGCCATGCACGGCTTATTCCTGCACCCTGACAGATTCCACCTGTACATTGACCTTATGCACCTTCAGCCCGGTCTTTTCCTCAATTTTATAACGGACGTTATGGATGATGCTGTCACAGATGGCATGGATATTCACGCCGTACTCCACTGCAATGTGCATCCCGATCACAATCCCGTTATCCTCCACTTCGATTTTGATGCCGCGGGCGATTTTGTCGCCCTTCAACAGGCTCACAATCCCATCCTTGGTGCTGCGCGCCGCCATGCCGACCACACCGTAACACTTATTCACCACCGCGCCCGCAATGCTGGCAATGACGCCGTTCTCTATGGTCACATCCCCGAACTCGCTGTTGATCATAATTGCCATCGTAATCTCTCCTTGCACAGATTTTCTTCATACATATATTTTACACTATTTTCGGATTTTAGTCCATAGTTATTTTATTTTTTTCATATAGAAACCGTTGCAATCGCAGCCGGAACACGCTATAATGAAAATAATACGGAAAAAGAGGGAATTGGCATGGACAAAAACAGAAAGCCTTCGGCCCTACGGGCCTATACAGACGAGCTACCGCGGTATGTGTCGGCATACATTTTGGAATATTACAACGGGGAGAGCATCAATACCCAGATCGGGTACTGCATTGATATCCGCGTATTTTTGCGTTATCTGAAAGCCGCCGTATTTCCGGAGGTCGAACGAATTAAGGATATCACCACCGCCCACCTGGACCGGGTCACCGCCAGTGATTTGATCAGCTTTAAAGCCTATCTGCGGGAATACGAGGCGGAAACCGTGACCCCCACCGGGCGGCGTGTAATGCGGGTTTACCGCAATTCCCCATATGGCGTCAACCGGAAGATGTCGGCGGTGCGCGGCCTGTTCATCTACCTTTACAAAACAGACCAGCTGCGCCAGAATGTCACAGACAAAATCGATTTTGCAAAGCTCCACCAGAAAATCAAAAAGCCTTTGACGACCCAAGAGACGGTGCGCTTGATTGACGTCATCTATCATGGGGAAAACTACTACGAGGGCCGGTTCCTGACGGAATATAAAAACCGCAGGCTGCGGGATATTGCCATTTTCACCACCTATCTGGGGACGGGCATCCGCGTGAGCGAGCTGGTGAACCTGAATGTCGAAGATTTAGACCGGGATACCCAATCCTTTATCGTCACCCGCAAGGGCGGGGATGAACAGGAAATCTTTATGCCGCTCCAGGTGGAAAATGCAATTTGCGCCTATCTCGGTTATACCGACGAGGACGGCAACCCTTTGCCCCGAGACACAAAAACCCGGGAAACCGGCCCGCTGTTTTTAAGCCGCAGCGGGAACCGGATGACCGCCGCCGGCGTTGAAAAACTGTTGAAGAATTACTGTCTCGCAGCGGGCATCACCCATCCCGACAAAACCCGTCCCCACGCCCTGCGGCGCACCTTCGCCTGCCGGCTGCTGGAGGACGGCGTGGACATCAAAATGGTGGCGGAACTGATGGGGCACAAAAACATTGAAGTCACCCACCGTTATTATGCCCAGTACAGCGCAAAAGCGCGCAGGGAAGTGATGCGCAATTTAGAAGTGCTTCCAAAAGAAAAAAGCAATGAGGATTAATCCTCATTGCTTTTTAGTTTCCTGCAATATCAAAATTTACGGTGTCTCCGCCGGAAATGTTCGCACTGTATTCCACGCCGTTCTCCTGCAATTCGTTTAAATAATCATTCAACTGCGCTTTCGGCATTTCCACATTGGAACCGGAACGCGTCCCGTAACGGTCTGCAATATCCTGCGCTTTGGAAACGTCTTCGGAATCCACATACAGCACCCCCGAACCCGTGGATGCCGCCGGGGCCGAATATACAGCGGTTCCGCCGCTTCCTCCCCCGCCGCTGCCGCCGCGCGCGCCGGAACCATATGCCGCTTCCGCTGCTTCATCCTCTTCGCTGCTCCTCAGATTGTTTCCCGCAGGCGCGCCGGATACTTTTGGGATAGAGGCCTCTTCCGTCTGCATAGGAGCTGCATCCCGAACCGCCGCCACAGATGGCGCAGCGTCCTCTGCGGGCTGCACTGTGTTCGCTTCCGGCTGCGGCGCGGCTGTCGGTTGGGCAACCGTTGCAGATTGCGTAACAGTCGGCGCTTCCGTGTCGTTTACGGCATCCGTATCCCGCGCCTCCGGCGTTGCAGACGCCTGCCCGCCCGTTTGCGGCACTGTTGTCTGGCGCGGCTGCGCGGTCTGCGCCGCAGGAGCCTCGCCCGCATCCACAGCGGCATTAGCATCAGCCTCCGGCACGGCAGCCGTGCCGTCAGCCGGGGCGTCCGTCGGCGTGATCTGGGTCAAATCCAAATCTGATATCTCCTGTATCTCTGGGGCAACGCCGTTTTGCTCCACCTGCTGCCCCAATTCAAACACATTGGACTGGATTACCACCGCCAGCAGCACACAGGCCGCCAGCGCTGAAATCATACGCCAATCTTTATAGAACTTCCATTTCTTCGCGGGAGGCGCTTTGGCCTCCAGTTGGTCGATCCGTTGATTCAAGGCGGCCTTGAAGCTGTCATCCACCTCGATTTTCGGCATCTGCGAGAGGGTGTCGCGGATCTGCTGCAAAAACGCCGCTTCCTCCCGGCACGCAGGGCAAGAAGCAAGATGCTCTTCAATCTGCGCGTTCAAATAAAACGACGATTCGCCGTATACGTATGCATCCAAATATTTTCTGCATTCATCACATGTCAGCATATCTCACCCTCCTTTGCCCGATTCTATAGAATTAGACGTACATTTACAAAATTTGTTCCCTGTTTTCTATAAAAAATTGTTTTAATTTTTCCCGCGCCCGCGCGAGCCTGGATTTGACCGTCCCCACAGGGCACTCCAATATCTGCGCAATCTCATCATAGCTCATGCCCTCAATGTCAAACAGCGTGATTACGGCGCGGTGGTTTTCGTCCATTTGGGCAATGGCCTCCCGCACCAGCCGCTGCATCTGCGTTTGTTCCACCACCTGTTCCGGCGCATGGGTGGTGTCACTCAGCTCCATTTTGGGCTTTTCGTCGTCCTCCTGGTCCATGCTCACCGTCTCGTATTTGCGTTTGCGCAGAAAATCCGTGCAAACGTTGCGCGTGATGCGGAAAATCCATGTGGACAGGGCGCTTTCCCCCCGGAAGGAGCTGATGCTGCGGTAGACCTTGATAAAGACCTCCTGCGCCGCATCCAGCGCGTCCTCACGGTTGGAAAGCAGCCCATACGCCATATTCACCACCTGGGACTGGTAGGTTTCCACCAACGTATCAAACGCCTGGCGGTCTCCGGCCTTGAGCTGCATTATGAACTTGTCCTCAGCCAAACCTGCCACCTCCCATAATTTACTGAAACCGCCTTAAAATTCCCGCATCCGTTTCATATAAGCGTCATAGGACGCCCGGATATCCGCCATGCACGCCCCGCCGAATTGCTCCAAAAATGCGTCCGTAATTTCAAAAGCGACTGCCGCTTCCACCACCACCGAACACGCCGGCACCGCACAGGCGTCCGACCGCTCCACGCTGGCCTTCTGCGGGGATTTGTCCCGCAGATCCACCGTGTCAAGCGGCGCATAGAGCGTCGGGATCGGCTTCATCGCCGCCCGGACGACCACCGGCTCCCCATTGCTCATACCGCCCTCGATGCCGCCGGCATTATTCGTTTTCCGGTAAAATCCATTCTCATATCCAATCTGGTCATGCACCTTGGAGCCGACAGCCTCTGCCGCGGCAAAGCCCATCCCAATTTCAACGCCTTTGATGGCGTTGACGCTCATTGCCGCAAAGGCCAGCTTCGCGTCCAGCTTGCGGTCATAGTGCACATAGCTGCCCAGGCCGGCCGGCAGCCCTTTCACAATCGTCTCCACCACGCCGCCGATGGATTCGCCCTTCTTTTTCATTTCATCAATATACGCCACCGCCTGCGCTTCCGCCGCTTTGGACGCAAAGCCCACCGGGGATTTTTCCGCGCGTTCGAAAAAGTCATCATCGTTTATATTGGCGCTGTCACGCACCGGCCCAATGCTGACGACATGCGTCAAAAACTGCACGCCGAACCCATCCAGCACCTGCCGCACAAGCGCCCCCGCCGCCACCCGCGCCGCGGTCTCCCGCGCGCTGGCGCGCTCTAAGACGTTTCTAAAATCCCTGTGGTTATATTTGATCCCGCCGGTCAAATCGGCATGGCCCGGCCGCGGGCAGGTGACGACCCGTTTTGCCGCCGCTTCCTCCGCGCCCATGATCTCCTGCCAGTTTTCCCAGTCCTTATTTTCAATCAGCAGGGCAATGGGGCTGCCCAGCGTATAGCCGCCGCGTACGCCCGACAGGATTTGAGCGGTATCCCGCTCAATCTGCATCCGCCCGCCGCGGCCGTGCCCCTTCTGCCGGCGCGCCAGCGCTTCGTTGATTTTATCCAGGCTGACCTTCACGCCGGCAGGCATCCCCTCCACAATCACCGTCAGGCATTTGCCGTGCGTTTCCCCAGCCGTTAAAAAACGTAACATGTTCATTCCTCCGTACACAGATAAAAATATTTTATCATTATTCTTTCCGCTTTTCAAGTATTATTTCCATTTGTAATAAAAGTGTCGTTTTTTTCCAAAAAAATACGGCCCCAAGGCCGCATTTTTTCATCATTCCACAAAGGCATATTCCCCCGCAAACAGGATTTCCCCATTGGCGTCATCCCGGATGACATAGGTGAAGGGGCGATCTGCAGTGAAAACAACCGGCTCTTCCGGCATGGCGCTTCCTCCGGGCATCACAACAGCAGTGACGGCGGCGGCTTCCGTGCCGGCTTCATCCACCTTGATATAGCTTTTGTGGAGAATGCTGCCAATCCAGGAGGGGACCGGCTTATCATACATCGGCCCGAACTGGGCGGCCGTTTCATCAAACGCCCGCAGCATCCCCAGCTTCTGCATGGATTCCTTTAGTTCCGTGCTGAATTCCGCTTCAAATTTCGGAAGCGCCAGCTGTACGCGCCGGCTTTGGAATTCCAGCGTCCCGAGGCGCGTCAAAAGATCCGGCAGCTCCCGGTCTGCGAGGGCGATGTACATGTTGATGTCCAGCCCGCCATCCGTCTTATAGGGCAGCTTGACCGCCTGCAGCGTGCCGTCCTCATAATAGTCCACATACCGCGTATCGTGCATAAAATCAATGCTGTGCACAGCTCCCGCCCGGTCTGTAAAATCCTGTTCATAGGTCGCTTCCGGTTGAAACGGCGTTCGCCAGTCCGCCTTAAAATACACCGCGTTGACCAGGCAGGCCAGGAAATCGCTTTCACTTAGGATCTCCGGAATTTTCCCATTGGTTTTTTCGTCCACCCAGGCATTGACCTCGTCCACCGCATTCCCGTTGTTGACTTCCCTGCTCTCGCCGCTGTAATACGCCGCGATCAATTCCGAAAACGGCGCGGAAAACCGCACCCCCGGCACGTAATCCGTATTCAACCAAATGGAATTCGCAATGTTCAGCTGAAACAGGCTTTGCTTGGCATAGGTTTCCATCAATCCTTTGATATACGCATTGTATGCATCCAAATCGTCAATGCCAAGGGCCTGCAGCATCTCCTCCCGGGTCTCCCCTTCCGCGCCGTTGGCCGCCATGGCCAGCGCGATTTTGATGCTCAGCGGGGAAAACATGTAATTTTTGTCCGCCGGCATTTCGGCGTTTAGTTTGTCCGCAAATTCCTGCGGCGCCGCCGGGACGCCGTCGCACAGCATCACATCGTTGAACTGTTCCCCCGTAAACGCGCCGGTCTCAATCAGCATGTCCGAAAGCTGCCTGCCGTCCGCCAGCTTCGTCAGCAGTGCGGCATGGCAAATGCGTACCACGTCGCTCCGCAAGAGGGGCATATCCTGCTTGACGACTGATTTTGTAAAATTGTTCAATAAAAGCCCCAGCTCCACGCCACGGTCATATGCATTCTCCGTGGTGACGTCCGTATAGTCCATCCCCCGCAACAGCATGGCCGCAAATTCGCGCCCGGTCACGCTCCGCTCCGGCTCAAAATAGCCGTCGCCGGTCCCGGCGATGATTCCTTGTGCCTTTGCCCGAAATAGATCGGTATACGCCCAAAAATGCTGCGGATATACAATATCCCGGAAAAGCGGGGACGAAATGGCACCGGTACTCCACCCCATGCCCCCTTCATACACTTGTTCCTTTCCCTGTGTAACGCGCACAGCCATCACAACCGCTTCCACTCGCGTCACATTGCGTTCCAGCTCCGGTCCGTCCTCCGTCCCATAAAACAGCCCCAACTCCTGCAAAACTTGCGCGCCGGTCTCATCCAGCGGGATTTCCCCGCGGGAAAGCATCCGCTCCTCCGCCAGGCAGGCCCCGGAACCCGATACCAGTAAAAACACCGCCATAAACGCCGCAAACAGTTTTTTCATCGCCATACCTCCCTGATATATATATTTTTATATTAGACGGAAACCCGCCCCAAATTGTTCCAAAAACAAAAAAGGCAGGAATAATTGAAATGAATCCCCAAAATTTAATATTTGGGAAATTAATGCAAAAT
>DVND01000127.1 GCA_018714645.1 Candidatus Avimonoglobus intestinipullorum | reverse complement strand
ATAGAAAAATGCCCAAAACAGGTTTTCCTTGATGTTCCGGATCACCGCACGGCTCAATTCAAATGCGGCGGCGGCGTCCTTCAAATCACTCTTCATCAAAACAATATCCGCCGATTCAATGGCGATATCAGTTCCCGCTCCAATGGCCACGCCCACGTCCGCCCGGGCCAACGCCGGCGCGTCGTTCACGCCGTCGCCGATCATAGCCACCTTGGCGCCGCCGGCCTGCAGGCGCTGGATTTCCGCCTCCTTGTCCTGCGGCAGCACCTCCGCAATGACCTTTTGAATACCCAACTGCCTCTGAATGGCTTCCGCGGTTTTTCGGTTGTCGCCTGTGAGCATGACCACGTTCACGCCCATATGTGCAAATTCTTCAATGGCCTCCTTTGACGTAGGCTTTACCACGTCAGCCACGGCAATCATCCCCAGCAATGCGCCGTCCGCCGCAAAATACAGCGGCGTTTTCCCCTCATCTGCAAAGCCGTCCGCAGTCTGGGCAACTGCCTCCAGCGCAACGCCGTTTTCTTCCATCCATTTTTGGTTCCCCGCTAAAATCCGTTTCCCGTCTAACACAGCGGACAGCCCGCGCCCGGCTGCCTGTTGAAAATCTGTCACCGGCGCAGGCGTTCCGGCCCGCTCTAAAATCGCCGCCGCCAGCGGGTGTTCCGACGGCTTCTCCACAGCCGCCGCCACATGCAGCAGCTCCTTCTCAGTGACGCCGTTTGTAACGATATCTGTAATCTGCGGTTTCCCCACAGTGACTGTCCCCGTCTTATCCATTACAACCGTTTTGACCTCATGGGCGATTTCCAGCGCCTCCGCCGATTTAATCAATACGCCCATTTCCGCGCCGCGCCCCGTCCCAACCATAATGGCCGTGGGCGTTGCGAGCCCCAACGCACATGGGCAGGAAATAACCAAAACTGCAATGCCGCAGGACAACGCAAAGGACACGCTATGGCCCGTAATCAGCCACACAATTACTGTCAGCACCGCAATGGTAATGACCGTTGGTACAAACACCGCACTGACCTTATCCGCCAGCTTGGAAATCGGCGCCTTTGAAGAGGCGGCCTCCTCCACCAGGCGGACGATCTGCGAAAGCGTCGTATCCGCGCCCACCCGCTCGGCCCGGAATTTGAAATAACCGGACTGGTTCACTGTGGCGCTGATGACTTTATCGCCGGCATGCTTTTCCACCGGAATACTCTCCCCTGTAATGGCGGATTCATCCACGGCGGCAGTCCCCTCGAGAACCGTCCCGTCCACCGGGATACTCTCCCCTGTTTTGACAACGATCACGTCCCCCGCAGCCAAATCTTTGGTTTCCACCGTCAGCTCCACACCGTCGCGCACCACCGTCGCCGTTTTCGGCGCCAAGTTCAAAAGCTTCGTAATCGCTTCCGAAGTTTTCCCTTTGGAGCGCGCCTCCAAAAATTTACCCACAGTAATCAACGTCAGGATCATCCCCGCGGATTCAAAATACAGATCCATGGTATAGGAATCCGCCAGCGCCAGATCCCCATGCCCCAGGCCTTCCATAATACGGTAGATGGCGTAAATGCCATACACCACCGCCGCACCGGCGCCAATTGCAATCAATGAATCCATATTCGGGGCGCGCTGGAACAGGCGTTTAAAGCCGTTTATAAAATAGTTGCGGTTCATGTACAGGATCGGCAGCGTCAGCAGGAACTGCGTGAACGCAAATGCACCGCCATTTTCCGTGCCATGCAGGAACTGCGGCAGGGGGGCGCCCAGCATGTGCCCCATGGAAATATACATCAGCAACACCAAAAATACAATGGATGTGATCAATCTTGTTTTCATACCATGCAGTTCATCAGATCCAGCCTGCTGCTTCGGCGCGGCGGCTTCCTCCGACTGGGCCTTCGCGTCGTACCCGGCCTTGCGCACTGCGGCGATAATGCCATTTTTTGTGAGGACCTGTTCATCAAAGTCGACAGACATGGTGTTTTGCAGCAGGTTCACATTTGCCTCCCGCACGCCCTCCAATGCGCGGACGCTTTTTTCCACGTGCGCCGAGCAGGCGCTGCACGTCATGCCGAATACATCAAACCGTTCTTTCATAATCATCACCTTCTCTATGGATTATTGTATACCTCATTGGTATATTCTGTCAAGACCACCTTTTGTTTTTTGTTGACTTTACGCAGAATGTATTGTAAAATAGAAGGGAAGTTTGTATAAGGGAGTGCATGCTGATGGATTTTGTGGCAATCGATTTTGAAACAGCGACCTCCGCGCCCACAAGCATCTGCAGCATGGGCATCTGCGTCGCAGAACACGGGCGGATTACGGAAACGCGGGAGCTTCTCGTCAAACCGGAACCGTTTGAATTTAACGACTATAATATTTTAATACACGGCATTACGCCGGCAGACGTGCGGGAAAAACCAACATTTGACAAATACTGGCGCGGCATTTTGCCGTATCTTCAAAACAAAATTGTCGTGGCGCATAATGCCAGCTTTGATGTAGGCGCCCTCCGGGCGACGCTGGACCACTATCAGATAGAATATCCTGTTTTTGACTATTTATGTACGGTGAAGCTGTCGCAAAAGGCGTATCCCGACCTGCCGAGCCATAAGCTCAACAATCTGGCAGATGCGCTTGGTATCTCATTCTCCCATCACCACGCTGCGGACGATGCATATGCATGCGCAAAAATCCTGCTGCGCATTATGCGGGATTTCAACCTGGACAGCCTGGCAGATATTGAAGCACAATTTGAGATCGGGATCGGGAAGCTGTTTCCGGGCTGCTATATCCCCTGCTCCAAAAATAAAAAGAAAAGAAAGCGCCAGACAGCAGCCGCATCCGGCTAATATGCAGAATTTTCCGCTTGCTTTCTGGATATATTCATGGTATAATACAATTCCAACATGGGGATGCAACGGATTCGACGGGGATGAGGAAGCCCCGGCAGCGGGTAGTGCTGAGCCCCACTGAAAACGGCTCAAGTTTTAAAAATAAACGCTAACAATAAATTAGCTTACGCAGCCTAAGTGCTGCCGTCTGATCTTTGAGGACCACGGCTTAGAATCAGGCGCCTACCAGTGGTGAACGT
>DVND01000126.1 GCA_018714645.1 Candidatus Avimonoglobus intestinipullorum | reverse complement strand
TGCTTGCATATTCGGGCGGGCTGGATACGTCCATCATTATCCCGTGGCTGAAAGAGAACTACGATTATGATGTCATTGCCGTCTGCGGCGACGTGGGCCAGGGCAAGGAGACGGAAGGCCTTGAAGAACGCGCTAAAAAAGCGGGCGCTTCTAAATTATACATAGAGGATTTGCGCGATGAATACGTGGAGGATTTTATTTTCCCAACGCTGAAAGCGGGCGCGGTATACGAGGGGAAATATCTGCTGGGTACCTCTCATGCACGTCCGATTATTGCAAAGCGGCTGGTGGAAATTGCGAAAAAGGAAGGCGCTGTTGCCATCTGCCACGGCGCGACGGGAAAAGGGAACGACCAGGTGCGGTTTGAACTGACCATCAAGGCGCTGGCGCCGGAATTGAAAATCATCGCGCCGTGGAGGATCTGGGATATCAAATCCCGCGAGGATGCTGTGGATTATGCACAGGCGCACAATATTGAAATCCCGGTTACGAAAAAGGACTTGTATTCCCGTGACCGCAACATCTGGCATATCAGCCACGAGGGCATGGATTTGGAAGATCCGGCCAACGAACCGCAGTTGGATAGCCTCTTGAAGTTGACTGTCCCGCCGGAAAAAGCGCCGGAGGAGGCGAAGTATATTACCATCGGTTTTGAGAAAGGCGTGCCGGTATCGGTGGACGGCGAAAAATTGGCGCCGCGCCCGCTGGTGGAAAAGCTGAATGAAATCGGCGGCGCATATGGCGTGGGGATTGCGGACATTGTGGAGGACCGTCTGGTGGGGATGAAATCCCGCGGCGTATATGAGACGCCGGGCGGCACCATCCTTTATAAGGCGCTGGAGGAACTGGAATACCTGTGTTTAGACCGCGATACGCAGAGCTTCAAGCGCCAGGCGGCAATCAAGTTTGCGGAGCTGGTTTACGACGGCAAATGGTACACGCCGCTGCGGGAAGCGCTTTCCGCGATGGTGGACGTCATGGAGGAGACCGTGACGGGCGAAGTGCGCCTGAAGCTGTACAAGGGCAGTGTCACGCCGGCAGGCGCAAAGAGCAAGTATTCGCTTTACAATGAGGACATTGCAAGCTTTGGAGATAGCCACGAGCTGTACAGCCACAAGGATTCGGCGGGCTTTATCAACCTGTTTGGCCTGCCGCTGAAGGTACGCGCGATGATGCAGCAGAAGAACAAAGAGGATTGATTTTCAAAACCACGCAGAGACCATTGCTTCCTGCGTGGTTTTTTACAGAGGAGGGCATTTCATGGCAAAGTTATGGGGCGGCCGGTTCCAAAAGAGCACCGACCAAAAGGTGGACGATTTTAATTCTTCCATCCGTTTTGATGCGCGGATGTACCGCCAGGATATCCGCGGCAGCATCGCCCATGCGCAGATGCTGGGCAGGCAGGGGATTATCCCGCAGGAGGATGCGGAGCAGATTGTAGAGGGATTGAATGGGATTTTGGCGGATATCGAAGCCGGAAAGGTTGCATTTGAAATCGATGCGGAAGATATCCACATGAATATTGAAAAGATTCTGATTGAACGGATCGGCGAGGCGGGCAAGCGCCTGCATACAGGGCGCAGCCGCAACGACCAGGTGGCGCTGGACCTGCGCATGTACCTGATGGACGAAATTGCGGAAATCGACGGGATGCTCAAAGACACCTTAGAGGCGCTGTTGTCCCTGGCGGAAAAGCACACGGAAACGGTTATGCCGGGCTATACCCATTTGCAGAAGGCCCAGCCGGTGACGTTTGCGCATCATTTGATGGCGTATTTTGAGATGTTCCGCCGCGACCGGGGGCGGCTTGCGGATTGCAGGAAGCGCATGGATTCCATGCCGCTGGGCTCCGGAGCGCTGGCAGGGACGACTTATCCGCTGGACCGGGAATTTGTGGCGGAGCAGCTGGGCTTTTCCGGCATCACGCGCAATTCCTTGGACGGCGTTTCCGACCGGGATTTTGTAATTGAACTGGCAAGCTGCTTATCGATGGTCATGATGCACCTGTCGCGGTTTTCGGAGGAGTTGATTTTGTGGTCCAGCCATGAATTTGCTTTTGTGGAGATGGATGACGCATATTCCACAGGCTCGTCGATTATGCCCCAGAAGAAGAACCCCGATGTGGCGGAACTGATCCGCGGTAAGACGGGGCGCGTTTACGGGCACCTGATGGGGCTCCTGACGACTATGAAAGGCATCCCCCTGGCCTACAACAAGGATATGCAGGAGGACAAGGAGCCGATTTTTGACGCGGTGGACACGGTGAAGCTGTGCCTGCCGGTGTTCCGGGAGATGCTCCTGACCATGACAGTGAAAAAAGAGCGGATGCTCAAAGGCGCCAAAGGCGGCTTCACCAATGCCACCGACCTGGCGGATTATCTGGTGAAAAAGGGCCTGCCGTTCCGCGAGGCACATGCGGTCGTGGGGCGGATGGTGTTCTATGCGATTGAGCATGAAAAGGATTTGGACGCATTTTCCATGGAGGAATTTGCGAAATTTTCCGACATCATTGCGGAGGACATTTACGATGCAATCAGCATGGAGACCTGCGTAAACGGCCGGAACCTGCCGGGCGGGCCTGCGAAAGAGGCAGTTGAAAAAGCCATTGCTGAAGGGAAAGCGTATTTATCAAGATAAGCTTTGGGACGGCTTTTGCCGTCCTTTTTATCGGATTCATATATGGATGGGAACCGTTCCGGCGCACATAAAAAAGACTTGTACTATTTTAGCACAAGTCTTTGTGCTTATTCGGCAGCTTCAGCGGGGGGTGTTGTTGGGGTTTCCGGTTGTTCCGTCGGGGCGGGGGTAGGAGCGGGCGTCGCCGGCAGCGGGGTTGGTTCCGGAGTTGGGGCAGGCGTTGCCGGTGCGACAGTCGGCGCAGGCGTAGGCACTTCATAGACCGGTGCGCTGGCCGCCGCCGCCTTTGTCCCAACAGACACCTCTGTGGGCACCATTTTGTAGGTGCTTTTTGTGATTACCTTGGAGCTGACGACCGCCCCGTTTTCATAAACCGTTTTTGTCGTTTCAACGACATACCCAGACTTCCCGGTGGAAACCACTTTCCTCGTGCCCGCCGGGAGGGTGGGGTCTTCTTTTTCCGTCACTGTGGGATTTGTTGTGGATACCACTTTGTGCGAAAGCTGGACGGTACGGTCCACATCCCGTTTTGTCCCGATGATGGACACTGTGAGCGTGCCGTTGGACGCACCGGAGGATATTTTGACAGGATAATCCGTGTCATTTTTAAATTTGAAGTCGATTGCCCCATATGCAAATGTGGCGTCCTGCCCTTTGGGGACGTAGGCCACCGTCAGGGAATGGTTCTGCCGCTGGACGACCTCCAAATCCGCATACAGGACCGCGGAATAGAGGGTGCTGCTGACCTGGCAGACGCCGCCGCCCACCCCCTGGGAGGTTTTCCCGTTTTCATAGACCGGCGCCACCAGGAAGCCGTTTGCCTCAGAGGGGTTTCCAACAGATTCGGCATAGGAGAATACCTGCCCCGGCGCCAGCACCGTATCGTTGATTTTGCTTGCCGCCAGCGCCACGTTGGAGGCGCGGTTTGCCGCCGCGGTGGAGAAGGTGGTGGAATAGCTTGCCAGCGTCGTATTAAACAGTTTTGACTGTAAAATTTCTGTTGTTACGGCGGGCTGGGTAATTGTGACGGGAACCGTCGCCGTTTCTCCGTTATTGACTTGTTTCACAGCGGTCTCCAAAGCGGTTTTATCCGCATCATAGCCGACAATGTGGTCAACAATGGAGACACTTTTTTGGGCATATTCATAATAGGCGTCCTGCGGCTCCTTGTGGATCAGTTCATAGGCCGAATCCACCGTCAGGTCTTCCGGGTTACTGCGTTCCAATGTCAGCGGCACATGGTCGTAGGTGCCGTCGATAATTGCGTTAACCACCTGGTTCAGGGCTTCCGAGGTGTCGCGGGACTGGCCCGGCGCACCGGGTGTAATGGTGGCGGTTTCACCCTCCACCGCCACCTGCGGATCAACCATCTCGCCGTTGACCGATGCGCCGAATTCATACAGGATGCCGTTTAACGCCTCTTCATCTAAACGCGGTACGCATCCCAGTTCCTTTTTTGTGAAAAACAACAGAAGCTGATCGTAAGAACGTTTGAAAATATTCCCCGATTTACAGAGCTCCAGCGCTTTTTTTGCACTTTCTTCCGCATCAATGGACAAATTGATGTCCATAGAGGACACAGCGCGCTTTTGCCCGCCGTATTCAAGATTGATAACGATATCATCCAGATAATCCGCTTCTTCAATTGCCGCCGTTGCCTCTTCCAGCCGCATCCCGCCCAGGTTGACATCCTGAATATAGACGTTGCGGGCGATGACGTCCTTGGGGGAAAACAGCGACAGCGACAAAAATGCCCCCAGGCAGACAACTAAAACCGCCGCAGGGATCAGAACGGGCTTGCATAGTATTCTTTTTACCGTTGGTTTGTTCCGTTTATCCTGTTTTTTTATTTTATCCATTGGTTCTGAACCGTCCTTATTGATAGAATTTGAGAAAATCATCCAAATACGCCGAATATGCTTTGAGAAACGCTTTAAACTCCCTGTTTTTGCAGAGCAGGATGAACGTTTTTTTGACGTTTCGGACAAAACCGCCGTCAAACTGCGTAATATCCAGCCCCGCCGACAGCGGGCAGACCGGTTTTGCACGGGGGTCTATCATAATATGTAACTGCTCCGTCTGATCCAGATAGGGCGTCAGCGGGAAAATGCGGCAGGCCAGCGGGCGCTGGAACCGGTCGCAGGCGCCGTCGCAGAACGCGATGTGCACCGGCTTTTCCACATCGTTATAGGTATAATTGAATTCGGAGCGTTCGATGCGCACCCAGGCGGGATTTAAAAGCGCAAACACCTTTTTTTCGCCCGGGAACAGGTACATGCCGCTGTCCTCGCCGTCGCAGCAGGCCTTGCCGCAGAGTGCGCCGCAGTCTGCCGGGAGGGGCGTCGAATCGTCGAATAATTTATAAAGCTGTAGATAAACATAGGCTGTATTCATTATTTTTCTCCTGTTTTCGTCATACTTATACAAAGTATATTGTACCATATCAGGGGTTCGAAAACAAGGTTTATTTTGTAAATCAGCACTAAAATAGTATGCAAAACGACAAATATATATGTGTTTTTTTTGTTTATTTTTCACACATCTGATAAGGAACGAAAAAAATAAGGAAATTCATGAGAAAATGCTTGACAAGTACGGCTGATTTCTGTATAATTAGTACGGTGCTCAATTTTAGAAGGAAAGAATTTCCTGCAATGGGCGGACAGATTCTAATCGGGGAGGTGTCAGAGGGACATGCTGAGAACATATCAACCGAAAAAGCGCCAGCGTAAAAGAGAACATGGCTTTCGAAAAAGAATGAGAACTGCTTCGGGCAGAAAAATTTTAGCAAGAAGAAGACAAAGAGGCAGGAAGAAGCTGTCAGCGTAAAAACGGGGCGAGAAGTAATGAGGCCAAAGCCTCCATGCTTTTTGCCTTTTTTTGTAGAACTGATACCTGTTGGAATTTTGGGGATTTAGCATGAAAACAGAGGCGATCAAGCTGAACAAGGATTTTAAGCGGCTGTATTACCGGGGGAAGCGTGCCGTCCGCGGGCTGGTTGTCGTGTACGCTTCAAAAAACCGGCTGGGCGTGAACCGGCTGGGGCTGACCTGCGGTAAGGCCGTGGGGAACGCAGTCCGGCGCAACCGTGCCAAGCGCCTGATGCGCGAGAGCTACCGCCTGCTGGAGCCGGCGCTCAAGGCGGGGTTTGACATTGTGATCGTTGCGCGGAGCCGGGCGGCGGACAAGCCCTACCGGGAAGTGGACAGGGACGTCCGGGCGGCCTTTCAAAATTTGGAGCTGTTTTTGCCATGAAAAAGATTCTGATCGGTTTTATAAAATTTTATCAAAAAAACATATCACCGTATAAAGGCGGGTCCTGCTGCAGATTTATTCCGACCTGCTCGGCCTATGCCCTGCAGGCAGTGGAAAAATACGGCGCGCTGAAGGGCGGCTGGCTGGCCGTGCGGCGCGTATTGAAATGCCACCCGTTCCACAAGGGTGGGTATGATCCGCTTGAATAGGAAAGAAAGGGAAACGAATGCTGAAT
Source organism: Candidatus Avimonoglobus intestinipullorum (assembly GCA_018714645.1). Taxonomy (GTDB): domain Bacteria; phylum Bacillota; class Clostridia; order UBA1381; family UBA1381; genus Avimonoglobus; species Avimonoglobus intestinipullorum. Next base: position 2,344 of record DVND01000126.1, on the reverse strand, counting down.
ATATTTGATTTGATTGCGATACCGCTTGGAATCATTATTAAAGTCATTTATGATTTGATTAAAAACTATGGTTTGACGATTATTATATTTACCGTTATCATCAAGCTGCTTGTATTGCCGCTGACGATGAAATCGCAAAAAGCGATGAAAAAGCAGCAGAAAATACAGCCGGTTATCATGGAGCTGCAGAAAAAATATGCGAATGACAAGGAAAAGCTGCAGCGGGAAATGATGAAGGTCTATCAGGAAAACAACGTCAGCATGATGGGCGGCTGCCTGCCGCTGTTGATCCAGATGCCGATTTTGATCGGTCTTTACCGGGTCATCCAGGCACCGCTGCAGCACTTTTTGCGGGTGGATATCAATGCGCAGGCGACGCTGGATAAGGTGGCGGACATTGTTTCCAAGATGACGGCGCAGTTCCCCGATGTGATCCGCGATTTGGCGAACCAGACGCCGGAGATACTGCTGCGGAATTATCAGATCCAGCTTTCTACCTGGAGCCAGATGGTGAACGGCCCCGGGGACAGTTGGGCAATCAACTTCAATTTCCTGGGCCTGGATTTGGCAGAGGTGCCGTCGGCAGCGCTTACGGCGCTGATGCAGGGCAATTTTAGCGAGATCAGTGTTATTTTATTACTGCTGATCCCAATCATTGCAATCCTTACCACCTGGCTGACCATGCGGCAATCGCAGAAAATGAGCGGGCAAACGGCGCAGAACAATGCGAACGGCGACAACCCGGCGCAGTCCATGTCGAAAACCATGAACATCCTGGCGCCTGCTATGACCGGGTTTTTTGCATTTACCCTGCCGTCCGGGCTGGGGATTTACTGGATTGTTTCCAATGTGCTCCAATTGGCGCAGCAGCAATTTTTGAATAGTTATTTTGAAAAGAAGGAGGCGGATTTCGTTGTTAAAATTCCAGAAAAGCGTAGAAAAAACGGCAAAAAACGTAAATGAGGCCACCGAGCTGGCGTTGGAAGCCTTGGGTGTGGCAGAGGATGAAGCGATAGTGGAGGTTCTGGATGAAGGGACAAAGGGATTTTTAGGAATCGGCTCAAAAGAAGCGAAAGTCCGGGCAACGCTGAAGAATGTGGAGGTCTATGCAGCAAGGCAATTTTTGGACAGTATTTTTAAGGCGATGTCCTTAGAGGTTGCAATCGACATTACGCTGGATAAGGATTTGATGAAAATTGAACTCTCCGGCGCGCATATGGGGATTGTCATCGGTAAACGCGGGGATACGCTGGACAGCCTGCAGTATTTGACATCGCTGATTGTAAATCACGAGTCCGACGGTTATATTAAGGTTACAATTGATACCGAAAATTACCGGCAGAAGCGGGAAGAGGCGCTGGTGGCGCTTTCAGAGCGGCTGGCCGACAAGGTGGCGCGTTCGGGGAAGAAATATACCCTGGAGCCGATGAATCCCTATGAACGGCGGATCATCCATGCGAACCTGCAATCCAGCGAGAAGGTGACGACCTTCTCTGTGGGGGAGGAGCCGTACAGAAAGGTTGTCATCGCGCCGAAAAATGCGCGCATGTATTATAATAAGCGGTCTTCTTACCAGAAGCATTCGAGCTTTGAGGCATACAGCCAGCAGGGCGATATGGACAGCGAAGACGAAATTTAAGGAGAGGGAATATACATGTCAGGTCATTCCAAATGGAGTACAATCAAACGGAAAAAGGGCGCAAACGACGCCCAGCGGGCAAAGATTTTCACAAAAATTTCCCGTGAAATCATTGTCGCGGTCAAAGCCGGCGGCCCGGATCCCGACAATAACTCGTCCCTGAAGGACGCGATTGCAAAAGGCCGGGCGGCGAATATGCCCAATGACAACATCAACCGCACCATCAAAAAGGCGGCGGGCAGCACCGAAGGAGACAATTATGAAACCATTACCTATGAGGGCTATGGCCCGGCGGGGGTTGCGGTCATTGTGGAAACGCTGACGGATAACCGAAACCGGACTGCAGCCGATATCCGGCACTATTTTGATAAATTTGGCGGGAACATGGGGCAGACGGGCTGTGTTAGCTTTATGTTTGACCAGAAAGGCGTCATTTTGATTGAAAAAGACGGCGTCGATGAAGATACGGTCACGATGGATGCGCTGGAGGCCGGCGCGGAGGATTTACAGGCCGACGGCGATTATTTTGAAATCACCACCGATCCCGCAGAGTTCCGCACGGTGCGGGATGCGCTGGAGCAAAAATACACACTGTCCTCTGCGGAGATTAGTATGATCCCGCAGACGATGACGGAACTGACGGACGAGAAGCAAATCGTCATGATGGGGAAGCTTTTGGAGAGCTTGGAGGACAATGACGATGTG